>CACZPX010000271.1 GCA_902783095.1 uncultured Lachnospiraceae bacterium | reverse complement strand
GGGGATCTGCAGGCGCCTGGGCAAACGCCTGCTGCAGCCGCTGGAAAAGCTGGAGCAGGGGATCGACGCGGACTGGGCCAACATCTTTTCGCCGGAACAGCGGGAGCGTTTCTGGCAGGAGCCGCAGTATTATTATGACCGTTATCAGGAGGAAAGAGAGGCCCGGGCACGCAGCCGGGACGAGATCACCCGCCTGAAAACCGCCCTGACCTACGTAAGGGAGGCGGAAGACCGGCGCAGGGCGCAGGTGTCCGCCATTGCGCACGAATTAAAGACGCCGCTGGCCGTGGTGCACGGTTACGCGGAGGGGCTGCAGGAGAATATCGCCGAAGACAAGAAGGCGGCCTATCTGCAGACGATCCTGTCGGAGACGGAGCGCATGGACGCGATGGTGCTGGAGATGCTGGACCTGTCGCGGCTGGAGGCGGGCCGCGTAAAGCTCTCCCGCGCGGAGACGGATCTTGCGGCGCTGACGGCGGATACGCTGGAGCGGCTGCGGCCGCTGGCGGCCGCGCGCGGGCTGACGTTTGAAACGCAGCTGCCGGAGAGCCTGCCCGTGACGGCAGACGAAGCGCGCCTTGCCCAGGTGATCGAAAACTTCTGCAGCAACGCGGTGCGGTATGCCAAAGAGGGGAGCACGGTGCGGATCGCGGCCGGTTACGGAGATGCGCGCGCGGTATGGAGACGTGACGCCAGACAAGGCGCGCCGGATCAGAGCAGGGTCTCGTTTGTCATTGCGAACGAAACAGAAAAGCCCCTCACTGCGGAGGAGCTTGAACGCGTATGGGATACGTTTTACCGCGCGGACAAGGCGCGGTCCGAACGGGGGACCGGCCTGGGACTCGCCATCGCGAAGAATATCATTGAGCTGCACGGCGGCACCGTCGCCGCAAAACAGACGGGAGACGCCGTACGCTTCTCCTTTACCCTGCCTACCTGAACCTCGGGGACGGTTCTGCAGTGCCAGCGAATCTCGGGGACGGTTCTGAAGTGCCAGTTGGACCTCAAGAACCGTCCCCGGGTGTCATTACAGGCGGATCTTGCTGATCAGGGCGCGCAGATCCTCCTCGTCCCAGATCACGGGCACGGGATACAGCGGGTTGGCCTCTTTTTTGGCCCATTCCACGATCTGCGGAATGTCCTCGTCTTTGATGCAGTCGAAGCCGGCCGGGATATTCATCTCGCGCTGCAGCTGTTCGATCCACTCGATAAAGGCCAGCGCCTTTTCCTGATCGGTCTCACCCGGCAGATCGATCTCGTCCGCCAGCTCCGCCAGCCGCTTGTACACGGCGGAGCCGAACTGCCGCAGCACGTGCGGCAAGATCACGCTCATGGCCAGACCGTGCGGCACGCCGTACAGGCCGCCCAGCGTGTGGCCCACCGCGTGCACGTAGCCCACGCAGCCGCGGGTAAAGGCGCGGCCGGCAAAGAAGGCGGCGCGCTGCATGTTCTGGCGGGCCTTCAGGTCCGAACCGTCGCGGTAGGCCGCCAGCAGGCTGTGATGGATCAGCTGCACGGCAGCCTTGGCCAGCTTGTTTTCCAAGCGGGTGTTGTAGGTGTGGTTGGTGTAGGCCTCCACCGCATGGCAGAGCGCGTCCAGACCGGTGGTCGCCGTGACGAAGGGCGGCAGGCCCATGGTCAGCTCCGGATCCAGCACGGCGTATTTGGGAATGATGCACGGGTCCATGATGGACGCCTTGTGGTGCGTCTCCGCGTCCGTGAGCACCGCGGCCACCGTGGTCTCCGAACCGGTGCCGGAGGTGGTGGGAACGGCAAAGAAGAGCGGGATGCGCCTGTGCACCTTGAGGATGCCCTGCAGCTGCGCCACGGTCTTTTTGGGATGCACGGCCTTGGCCGCGATGCCCTTGGCGCAGTCCATCGGGGCGCCGCCGCCGAAGGCGATCAGCGCCTGGCAGCCGTGTTCGCGGTAGACCGCAAAGCCGTCCTCCACGTTGGTGCTGGTGGGATTGGGCGCGATGTCGCAGAACAGCGTGTAGTCAAAGCCGTTCTCGTCCAGGGCCGCAAGCATGCCGTTTAAAAGCCCCAGCTTTAACAGGTTGGCGTCGGTGACCACCAGCACGTGGTCCACGCCGCGTTTTTTCAGGGCCGCCGGCAGTTTTTTGATGCTGCCCGGTCCCTCCATATACTTGGGCGTGCGGTAGCCAAGGAAGTAGTTGCCGACTTTCATGCCGGCCTGGAAGGTCCGGCAATATGCTTTGTAGAAGACGTTTGCCACAGGATTTCCCCCTTTTTTTACTGTATTTGCAGCGGCCGCTTTCTGACCGCCTTTTTGCATGGTGATCGCGCCAACGGGGCAGACCGTGCCGCAGATGCCGCAGCCGATGCAGGCGTCCGGACGTGCCAGCCCCGCCACGGTGCGGATGTCGCCGTGAAACTGCGGCGCGGTGATCTCCAGGCAGTGCCCGGGGCAGTTGTCCACGCAGACGCTGCAGCCCGCGCACAGGTCCGTGTCGATCACGGGCTTTTTCCAGTCTGCCTTCGGAACGCGCGCCGCCGGCCGTCCCGTATCATCCAGCACGGCGCCCTGCGCGCAGAGCCTGCCGCACAGGCCGCACGAGATGCACAGATCCGCATCGATCGCGTGCCGCTCCTTTAACCTGCCGGAAATGGCCCTGACCGGGCAGTTTCTGGCGCAGAGCGTGCAGCCGATGCATTTTTCGGTGATGGAATAGGCAGCCATGGCGTTATCCTCCGCAGACGGGCGACATCAGCATGACCGTGTCCCCGTCCTTTAATTTTGCGTGTTTGCCGGTCTGCACGCTGTTCACCAGCACGATGCAGCCGTCTATATCCTTTGCGGAGATTTTGGTGGCGGGATTGGCCCGCCTGGCCTCCCGCAAAAGGAGCGGGTAGATCTCCTTTACGCTGGAAACGTCCGCACGCAGCTCCTTTAAGCCGGTGTCCAGACGGATCAGCCCGAACAGTTTGATCTGGACCATGGGATGCCTCCTTACTCGATGATCTGCAGCTTTTTGAGCGTCCGTTTTGTGGGGACGCCGTTTCTGTTCCAGCCGCGCGCCCTGTAGTAGACTTTCTTCATTTTGGCCAGCGGGACCTTTGTCCTGGGATCCTTCGGGTCCTGCGGGATATCGGTCAGACGCGCCGGCAGCGTATCGTCCCTGGCGGAAACGCCGAAGCGGACGGAGAGCGCGCGGTCCAGCGTATACCCGCGCTCGCCGCAGCGGATGTACTTGCCGAAGGTCATGGGCATGCCCACGGCCAGCGGGAAGGCCTTGCTTTGGTGGAAGACCGGCAGGTGCAGATGCAGCGCCAGCGGGAATTTGTTGATGGCGCGCAGCGCGAAGCCGATAAACGGGATGGCCCTGTTGGCGATGCGGGTGATGAGGCCGTTCGGCCGGGTGATCAGAAAGCCCGGGAAGAAGGCGTAGGAGGTGAACAGGCACTGCCCGGAGGCGCCGATCATCTCCATCAGGTCCTGGAAGAGCATGGTAAAGTCCGCCTTGGCGTGCCAGGTCTGCGGGTCTGTGAACAGGCCCAGACCCTCCAGAATGACCAGATAGCCGCCGTTTAAGTGGCAGCCGCCGCGGTTGCTCACCGCGTAGCCCAGGCCCTGGCCCACGGCGCGGCGCGGCTCGTAAGCCGCGAGCTCCAGCCCCTTGGAATGAATGGCAAACTCTTTGCCGCCGTACTTTTCCGACAGGCGCTTGCTGCCCAGCGCAAGTTCCGCGCCCAGGCCGCGCCGGTAGGCGATGTCCTCAAAAAGCTGCGACAGGCCGTCCGTTTTTCCGAATTCCAGCCCGTTGTTCCACAGGCCCTTTTCGTTGGCCTCCATGGCGTAGGCCAGTGTGCTGGCGCAGGAGATGGTGTCCATGCCCAGCTCGTCCAGCTCGTTGTTCCAGACCAGGATCTTTTCCAGATCGTTGTTTAAAATGCCGCCGCCCAAAAGCCCCAGCGTCTCCAGTTCAGGGCCCTTTACCGCGCGGCCCTTTACCTTTACGGTGCGCGCGCACTTGATGGGGCAGGTGAGGCAGCCCTTGTTGACGATGTTGTATTCCTCGGCCAGCGTTTCGCCGTTGACTTTTTCAAAATCATCGTAGCGGCCGTAGTTGTAGTTTTTGGTGGAGAGCATGCCGCGCATCTGCATGGAACTCACCAGGCCGGCGGTGCCGAGCCGCGGCAGCTGGTTGCCGGTGAGCGGGTGGCGGCGCAGGTAGGCAAACCACTTTTTGTTGAACTTCTGCGTTTTGACCGGGTCGTACACCTTAAAAGCGTGATTGCCCCACACGGCGATGCCCTTCAGATTTTTCCAGCCGAACACCGCGCCCACGCCGGTGCGCCCGGCGGCGCGCTCCCCGCTTAAGACGGAGGCGTAGAGCACCTGGTTTTCGCCGGCGGGACCGATCACCATCTGACCGAAGGGGCGGCGCGCGCCCCACTCCTGTGTGAGGACGCGTTCAACGGCCTCCTGCGCGGGCGTGACCGTCAGGCCCCACAGGCCGTCCGCATCCGCGTCGCGGAAGCGGAACGAACCGTTTTCGATGGTGATCCAGGTGTGCCTGCTGCAGCGGCCCTTTAAGATGACGGCGTCCAGACCGGCCTTCTTTAAGAAATAGCCAAAGCTGCCGCCGCAGTTGGACGAGGTGATAAACCCCGTCTGCGGCGAGAGCGTGGACAGGTTGAACCGCCCCGAGGACGGCGCGCCGGTGCCGGTGAGCGGGCCGGTGCTGATCACGATCAGGTTCTCCTCCGAAAAGGGCGTTTCCTTTCCGGAAAAGCTGTCGTACAGGATCTTGGCGCCCATGATCTTGCCGCCGATGAACAGTTCGCGGTCATGGTCGCTCCACGGATATTCGGATACGGTCTGCGCGGTCAGGTCCACCAGCACGACCCGCCCCATGTAGCCGCAGTATTTTGTAGACATAAGTGCGCTCCTTCGGTAAGCTTTCGACAAAAACAAAGGATCATCTGGCATTGATATTACGGCGTGCAGGCCTTTTTGTCAATGCAAGTAACTAAGGCATATGCTCCGCTTGGAAAGATTGTGAGGACGCGGGGACGGTCCTTACTGTCCTCAGAGGACGCAGGGACGGTTCTTACTGTCTTCGCAAAACAGATACTGTACTACACATTGACAGATGCCCGTTATATTATATTGCATAGAAAAGCTTCTGCTTTCGTTCAACTTATCTTTTGCTCCCTGTAATGTGTTTACCCGGGCAGCCGGGGACGTGCTTGCACCCGATCCGAGTCTTGCGGAGGAGGTGGTTCTGTGAGTGATTACGAGATTCTGATGATCATATTGACTTTCGGGTTGATCGTTGTCGGTATTTTGAATGTCAATCATAGATCAAAGCCGTCGGACCCTGCTGTGAGCTGACGGCTTTCGTTGGTTTGCCGGGGCAGGTGGATGCTCACCTTTCGGCTGTCTTGTTATGCACGTTATAGAGCGGGACAGCGGGAAATGCAATAGGGCAAAAAGTGCAGCCGGCGAGGAGAGGCCGGCTGCGGGTATCGCAAGGAGGCGCCGCGGCTGCGGCATGGGAGTAGTGCCTCCTGACAATCTGTTATGGATCCTTCGGCTCTGCTGCTGCTCCGCTCAGGATGACAGGGTAGCGCAGACGTCGGAATTTTGAGGACAGAAAGGACCGTCCCCGTGTCCTCACTCACAATGAGGACAGGAAGGACCGTCCCCGCGTCCTCACCCGCGTCCTCAGCCGAGGTGCGGGAGCTTGGCCAGGCTCTTTGCCAGGTCGTCGTCGGTGGGGATGTAGTCGTCCAGCTGGCCGTCGTGAAATTTCTGGTAGGCCACCAGGTCAAAGTAGCCGGTGCCGGTCAGGCCGAATACGATGTTTTTGGCCTCGCCGGTCTCCTTGCACTTTAAGGCCTCGTCGATGGCCGCCTTGATGGCGTGGCTGCTTTCCGGCGCGGGCAGGATGCCCTCCACGCGGGCAAATTCCTCCGCCGCCTTGAAGACCTCCACCTGCGGCACGGACACCGCTTCCATCAGGCCGTCGTCGTACAGCTGCGACAGGATGGAACTCATGCCGTGGTAGCGCAGGCCGCCGGCGTGGTTGGGCGCGGGGATAAAGCTGCTGCCCAGCGTGTACATCTTGGCCAGCGGACAGACCATGCCGGTGTCGCAGAAATCGTAGGCGTAGACGCCGCGCGTAAGGCTGGGGCAGCTGGCCGGTTCCACCGCCACGATGCGGCAATCCAGGTCCCCGTTGATCTTGTCGCGCATGAACGGGGCGATCAGGCCGCCCAGGTTGCTGCCGCCGCCGGCGCAGCCGATGATGATGTCCGGCTTTACGCCGACCTTATCGAGCGCGGCCTGCGTCTCCAGACCGATGATGCTCTGGTGCAGCAGCACCTGGTTTAAGACGCTGCCCAGTACGTAGCGGTAGCCGGGCGTGGAGACGGCGGCTTCCACGGCCTCGCTGATGGCACAGCCGAGGCTGCCGGTGGTACCCGGATTCTCCGCCAGGATCTTGCGGCCGACCGCAGTCGTATCGGACGGAGAGGGCGTCACGGAGGCGCCGTAGGTGCGCATCACTTCGCGCCGGAAGGGCTTCTGCTCGTAGCTTACCTTCACCATGTATACCTTGCAGTCCAGTCCCAGATAGCCGCAGGCCATGGACAGCGCGGTGCCCCACTGGCCGGCGCCGGTCTCGGTGGTGACGCCCGCAAGCCCCTGTTTTTTGGCGTAGTAGGCCTGTGCGATGGCAGAGTTCAGCTTGTGGCTGCCGCTGGTGTTGTTGCCCTCAAACTTGTAGTAGATGTGCGCGGGCGTGCCGAGTTTTTCCTCCAGGCAGTAGGCGCGCACCAGGGGCGAAGGGCGGTACATCTTGTAGAAGTCGCGGATCTCCTGCGGGATCTCAAAATACGGCGTGTCGTTGTCCAGCTCCTGCGCCACAAGCTCCGCGCAGAACACCCCCTCCAGCTCCGCAGCGGTCATGGGCAGGCCGGTGCCGGGATTTAAGAGCGGCGCGGGTTTATTCTTCATCGCGCTGCGCAGGTTGTACCAGGCTTTGGGCATCTCGTCTTCGGTGAGGTAGATCTTATAGGGTATCTCGTTCTTTATATTGGTATTCATCATGATTTTCCTTTCTTTTTTGGGGCGCTGATCCTTTTCGGACGTCTTCGGATGATCGGTGCAGCCTGTTATATGCCGGCTGCGGGCGTTCTCATCTGTTCGGCGCGCTGCGCCAGCGCTTTCCCGGCAAGTGTGTCATGGAAGGGATCCTCCTTTTGGCGTCTGCCGGATAAAAAAAACCCGGCAAACAATATCGTTTGCCGGGACAGAATACTCACTGGTGTACTCTGCGGTGCCACCCCGCTTGACGCATCTTTACAATGCGCCCTCTCACTGCGTACCATCATACGCTGACCCTTGATCACGGGGAGCCAGATCCCGTCGCCCATACTCTGCGTCGCCGCATTTCCGTTTGCTCTCGGAAGTCCATTCGGTCCGGTATTGCCCGCCGCGATCTCACCGCCCGCGGCTCTCTGTAGGGAAAGGGAGGGGACTTACTACTCTTCCTCATCGATTTATGGGCACGATATTAGCACGATGCCGGAGGGCTGTCAACAGCTGTTTTTAAATATACAAAATTCTATACATGCGTCAATTTTGCAGCGCCGCGTCCCGCAGGGCGGCCGCCAGCGCCTGCATCCGGGCCGCATCCGCCTTGCAGACGGCGCGGTCGTAGGTCAGAAGCCCGTTGCACTCCTCCTCCACGTCGGTCAGCTGCGTATAGACGGCACCGCACAGCCCCTTTTGCGCGGCCGGGATGATCTGCTTTTTATACAGTGCCTCCAGCCCGTCCATCCAGGCGGCCTGCGTTTTAAACGTCCTGTAGCCGTAGGTCTTTTCCGGGTCGGCACTGTGTTCCGGTATCTTCCATACGTAGCCGCCGAACTCGGACAGGATCACCGGCTTTTCGCCCTTCGGCATGCGGAATTTCCGGAAATACACGTGCCGGCTGTCCACGTCGGTCTTGCCGCCCGCAAACCAGCCGGAGGCGGCGTCTATAACGCGGGTGGAGTCCAGGCGCGAGAGATCGTTATAGGCCTCGTCGCCGGAAAACTGGCCCCAGCCCTCGTTGAAGATGGTCCAGCCGCAGATACAGGGATGGTTGTACAGGCGCCGCACCGTGCTGCTCAAGGCCTGCAGAAAGGCCTTTTTGCAGGCGCGGCTGTGCCTGCGCAGACGCTGCGGGAGCCTGGTAAAGCCCGCGGTCGGCAGCGCCGTATCGCGCGCGAAAGAGTAGCGCCCGTTGTTGATCATATCCTGGAAGACGAGCATGCCCAGCCGGTCGCAGTCGTAGTAAAAGCGCTCCGGCTCGATCTTGATGTGCTTGCGCAGCATGTTAAAGCCCAGCGCCTTCGCGGCCAGGATATCCTTTTCAAAACTGTCCGCCGCGGGCGGGGTCCAAAGACCGTCCGGGAAATAGCCCTGATCCAGCAGCCCGTGCAAAAAGACCGGCTTTCCGTTTAAGAGGATCCGCCGCCCGCGCACTTCCACTTTGCGCAGCGCAAAGTAGGAATGGACGGTATCCCTGCCCGCGGTCACGGTAAAGCGGTACAGGTACGGGTCCTCCGGGCTCCACAGGTGCGGCTGCGCGGGCGTGATGGTGACGCGGCCGTTTTTAAAGGGGTACACGGCGCCTTCGCAGCGGATCACGCCCTCTTTGGGGCCGTCGATCTTTATGTGCACGCTGGTTAAGGACGGCGTGATCTTCAGCCCGCGTACGAAGTCTTTGGGCACCGGCTCCAGCCATACGGACTGCCAGATGCCGGACACCGGCGTATACCACATGCCGCCGGGGGTCAGGGACTGCTTGCCGTACGGAAAGCGGCGGTCGCGCAGATCGTCCGTGACGGTGATGATCAGCGTATTGTCCGGCTGCAGCCACGGGGTGATATCCAGCGAGGCGGGGCCGTTTAAGACCGTGCAGACCGTGCCCAGGTCTTTCCCGTTGAAAAAGACGCGGGCCTGCTGGTCCACGCCGTCGATGTGCAGCAGCAGCCGCTCGCCGGGCGAAAGCGCCGGCGCGGAAAAGCTGCGGCGGTACCGGAGGACAGAACCTTCCGGAAAATGCCGGCCGACGCCGGAGAGCGGCGCCTCCGGCGGGTAGGGGACGTTGATCGTATGGGGAAGGTCCGGCCTCGGCTTGACCGCGGACTGCGGATCCTCTGCGGCCCGCGCCGCGGGCAGAAGCCGTTTTGCGGCGGTCCCGATCTTTTTTACGGCGGAGGGCAGGATGCCGGGCTTTGCGGCGGTGCCGGTCTCCGGCTCCACTACGGAAAAGTCCCAGCTGCCGTCCAAAGAAATGAAGCGTTCACGCGCAAGCTGCGGTCTCGGATGATCCATTTTCTGCTCCTTTCGGATGGATTCAAAGCGGCGAAGACGGCCGTGCACCGGCCGCCGGCCGCACACGCTCATCATAGCACAGGAAGCTGCGGGAAGCCAGCCGGACAGGGGCTCCGGCGGACCGGCAATACAAAAACACGCTCGGCGTCTTGCGGGACAGCCGCCCTTCGGATACAATGAACGAAAAGAGGGCAGCGCCGCGGAGGACCGGCTTCGAGATATACAGGAGGCAACGCATGAAACTGACAGAAATGGAGAAGATCCCGAATTTTACCAATCACCGCTACGTCATCCGGATGATGGACCCCGCGGACTGGCTGCGCCACTACAACGAGGGCGGCGAGGTGGTCAACGACTTTATCCTGCCGCGCGGGCCGCGTCAGCAGGATGAGTTTTCCGACACGGTCTATCACGCCGGGACTGAGGTCGGGTATCACTGGCACGAAAAGGGCTTTGAGACCTTTGAGATCGCGAAGGGAAGCGTGGACTGCGTGGTCAACGGCGTGCACTTTGTCGCAAAGGCCGGCGACCTGATCCATCTGCCGCCGTTTACGGCGCACGGCTTTGTCTTTCTGGAGGAGGATACCATCTGGCGCGAACTGTTCCAGGAGATCGATATGTCCGGCGGCATCCTGGAAAAGAACATGGTCAACGACTATTACGAGCCCTGCAAGGAAGACGCGGACTTTATGAAGATGTACCGGACCGGCAAACTCGTGGCCAGACAGAAACCGGCCGCCTGGAACGACGCGCCGGTGGACCACAGCCAGGTGTTCCAGTGCCGTACGCCTGACTTTGCGTGGGTGCGGCACGAGGGCCCCGGCTATGCGCTGCAGCTGAAGATCTGCAAGTTCGAGACCGCCGGCTGCAAGGAGATCTGGCACGCGGACCTGAAAAAGGGGTTGAAGGCGGCCTTTGACTATCCGCACAAAGGCTATGACCTGTACTACGTACAGCACGGGAAACTGAAGCTGACGGTCTGCCATACGCACGCCGAGGCAAAGCCGCAGACGTTTATCGTGGAGGATGAGACCATCATCGACATCCCGCCGTACCACACCTACACGGTGGAGGTGCTGGAGGATACCGCCCTGTACAATTACGGCGGATATCACGACCTGCAGGCCTGCCTGGAGGATCTGCGCGCCGTAAAGGAGAATGATCCGGCGCAGGTGGAAAACAAAGAGGATCTGCTGCGCTTCCTGCGGAAGTATCAGGTCTACGCGACGGATCTTGTCTGGCAGCCGGAGTAAGGAAACCAGCGGATTACAAAAAGAAGGACAGGAAAGCGGGGACGAAAATACCCCCGGTATCCGCGTATGAACGTATATGGATACCGGGGGCGTTTTGCGCTCAGTCGTCTTTTTTAGCCAGGATCTGCAGCAGGCGGACAAAGAGGTTGGCGATATCGAGATAGATGTCCAGCGCGCAGTCCACCGCGTTGTCCACGGTTTTGGGGAACTGCTGGGAGCGGTAGACGTCGTAGCCGATGTACAGGCAGAAGAGGCCGGCGGCCACCCAGTCGGTCACGGACTGTTCCACCCGGAAGATGAGCAGCAGAAGCTCGCAGAGGATCACGCCGATCAGCACGCCGCCCAGCGCACCGCCCAGTTTTGAGAAAACGCCGGGGAAGGCCACCACCGCTGCCGTCATGCCCAGCGCGATGAACAGGGTGTACAGGAAGGCGTAGGTGACGATGGCGGAGTCGATGCCGCCGTAGGCTTCCACCATGGTGGAGATCACCAGGCCAAAGGGCACCACCACCATGTTGTAGCCCAGAAAACTGACTGCCGGTTTCTGGGACTTGCCGGAGATGATGATGCCGGCAAAGGCGAACACCACGTACAGGATCAGGAAGGGGATGGGTTCGATGTACTGATACACGTTCCCCACGTACCGGCAGAGCAGGTAGTTGACCAGGATGCCCCACAGCAGCACGCCCATCATGACGGCGTTGTAGGTGCGGGCGCCGATCAGCTCCCCCTCCTCCACGGCCTCCTGAAGCCTTCTTGCCCGGGCCGCCGCGCCGAGCAGCAATCCGGTCGCCGCGGTTTTTTTGGCCGCCTGTGCGCCAGCCTGCCGGTTATCGTTCGCGGCGGAGCGGTTTGGCCCGGCCTGCAGCGGTTTGCCGCATCTGGGGCAGTAGCCGGACGTGCCGTCTGTCTGAAATCCGCAATGTGGACAGATCATATCAACCTCCTGTGATCGTAACGATCAGAAAAAATGCACCTCGCCCTGCAGCCACACGTCGCCCTTAAAGCGGCAGCCGGGCGTGGGCACGCCCAGCAGGTCCGCGCTGTTGATCAGCAGGCCCATGCGCACGCCGGCGCACTCGACCATCATGCGGTAGACGGTCTCTTTGGTGGCGGCGTTCTTTAATTCCTGCACGGAGAGGATGTCCGCGATGATGCTGTATTTGTCGGACTCCATGCCAAAGGGCATGAAGGTGTTGTCTACCAGGGAGTAGACGTCTTCGCGCGTGATGCGCTCGGAGATCTGCTCGGCCGTGTTCATGTCGGAGATGGCCAGGCTCTCCATGGCGGACTCGTCGCCGCCCTTGGCCGCCTCGATCAGGTGCGCGCGGTCCAGGGCCAGGGCGTGGGCCAGCTCCCGTTCATGCGCCGTCTTGTTTAACGGCAGCAGGACTTTGCCGGAGATGGACAGCGCCGTGAGCGCCACGTAATCGATGGGCACAGGGCCGGACAGGGCGCGGCGGGCGTAGGCCATGCCGTTGCTCACAAAGAAGATCAGCGAGATGCCAAAGGCGGATTCGTCGCAGAGGCCGGAATAGGCCGTGCGGTCGCTGCGCTTTTCCACCGTACACTGCGCGTGGGAGGAGACCACGTCCGTGACGGCGTAGGGGAAGAAATAGTCCTCCTTGTAGGCCGCGCCGCCCTCATAGGTGACGAACAGGCGCAGGCCGAAATTCTCGCCGAACGAGCGGGAAAAATAGCCGTAGATCTCATCCTCGTCGTGGACCATGGACACGGTCTCCGGGTCCATGATGATCTTGTTGAGGATGGGGCGCAGTTCGCGCACGTGGTTGTATTTGGAAAAGCCTATGGTTCGCAGGTACTGGTGCATCATCTCTCTGGTAATCCGATCCGTTCCCTTATAAAGTGGTGCCATTATAATACCGCCGGCGCGGTTTTGCAATGCGTGAAGACACGGGGACGGTCCTTCCTGTCCTCATATGATGACACTGAGGACCGTCCCCGCTGTCCTCGTGATGACACTGAGGACCGTCCCCGCTGTCCTCCCGCTGTCCTGTTCGCCCGGCAAAAAGAATCGTATGAAAGGCTGGCAATTGCCCGCGGGACCCGCTATAATATATAAGGTTTGGCCTGCTGCCTGCGCGGCGGCCTTCATGGACGGATCAACCCCCTCCGCACGGAAGCTGCGGTGATTTGACGACAGATAAGACGAAGGAGACTTAAAACATGGGAAAGTATGATTTTACCTCGATCATCGAGCGCAAGGGACACGACGCCCTGGCAGTGGATCAGGTGGGCGCGGCGAACGGCTTTATGCCCGGCGGTCCCAAGGACGGCTTTGACGTGATCCCGATGTGGGTCGCGGACATGAACTTTAAGGCGGCGCCCTCTATCGTGGAGGCGATCCAGAAGCGTCTGGAGCATCCGCTGTTCGGTTATTTCCGTCCGCGCGAGGAGTACTTCCAGGCGATCATCGACTGGCAGGCAAAGCACAATGACGTGAAGGGCCTTACCAAGGAAAACATCGGCTACGAAAACGGCGTGCTGGGCGGATTCCTGTCCGCGCTGCGCGTGCTGGTCTCCAAGGGCGAGAAGATCCTGGTGCATTCTCCGACGTACGTGGGCTTTACCGGCGCCGCTGCCTCCGGCGGCTTCACCTTCAGCCACAGCCCGCTCTATAAGGACGAGGACGGCGTCTACCGCATGGACTTTGAAGACATGGAGCGCCGCATCGTAGAAGAAAAGATTCACTGCGCCGTGTTCTGCTCGCCGCACAACCCCGCCGGCCGCGTGTGGGAACGCTGGGAGATCGAAAAGGCCATGGCCCTGTTTGAGAAGTACCAGGTGTACGTGATCTCCGACGAGATCTGGTCCGACCTGATCATGCCCGGCCACAAGCACATCCCCACCCAGTCCGTGTCCGACTACGCCAGGGAGCATACGGTGGCCCTGTACGCTCCGTCCAAGACCTTCAGCCTGGCGGGCCTGATCGGCAGCTATCACATCATCTACAACAAGTGGCTGAACGACCGCATCTGCGCGGAGGCGGCCACCACCCATTACAACTCGCTGAACGTGCTGTCCATGTACGCGCTGATCGGCGCCTACAGCCCGGTGGGCGAAGAGTGGCTCTCCGAGCTGATCCCGGTGCTGGCCAACAACCTGAACGTGACCAAGGCGTTTTTGGAGCAGTACAAGGGTGTAAAGTGCACCCGCGTGGAGGGCACCTACATGCTGTTCGTGGACTGCACCGAGTGGTGCGCGGACCACGGCACCACCATTGAGGACGTGCTGAAGGCCTGCTGGGACGTGGGCTGCGCCGTTCAGGACGGCCGCGGGTTCCACGGCCCCTGCCACTTCCGCATGAACCTGGCCCTGCCGCTTTCCCGCGTGGAAGAGGCGCTGGACCGCATGAAGAAGTACGTGTTCGTGTAAGACGGACAAAAAGGTATTACACGGGGCGGCTGCGTTTTGCGGCTGCCCCTTTTTTGGCTTTTCGCGGGCGGTTTCGCAAATTTTGCGGAAGCGCATTCCGAACCTTGCGTAATCCGCGGATCCGTGCTATCATAAATCAGTTAAAAATATTAAGTCATAAAGTATCCGCGCAGCCGGGGAGATAGCGGTGCCCTGTACCTGCAATCCGCTACAGCAGGGGTGATATCCTGCCGAGGCTTGTCTGTGTTGCCGCAGCCCTGTTTTTGCGGGTGTTGAGGCTTGGGTCTTGCGCAATGGGAATCTGTGAACCGTGTCAGGTCGGGAACGAAGCAGCACTAAGCAGAACCTTCCATGTGCCGCGAGGGCGCCTGGGCTGAGTCCGCAGGACAGGTAACGGGTGGTGCAGCATGTCGAAGCAGGATGCGCGGAGATGTTTTTATAGCGGAGAAGACAATGGCCTATACAGCCCTGTATAGAAAATGGCGCCCCAAGGTGTTTGATGACGTAAAGGGCCAGGGACCGATCATGACCACCCTTAAAAATCAGGTCCGGTCCGGGCGTATCGGCCATGCCTATCTTTTCTGCGGCAGCAGAGGCACCGGAAAGACCACGGCGGCGCGCATCCTGGCGCGCGCCATCAACTGCGAAGATCCGCGGGACGGAGAGCCCTGCGGCGTCTGCGCTTCCTGCCGCGCCATCGAGGCCGGCTCCTCCATGAACGTCTTTGAGATCGACGCGGCGTCCAACAACGGCGTAGACAACGTCCGCGAGATTTTGGAGGAGATGAAGTATCCGCCGGCCACGGGCCGCTACCGTGTGTACATCATCGACGAGGTGCACATGTTCTCCACCCCCGCCTTCAACGCACTGTTAAAATCCCTGGAAGAACCGCCGGAGTACGTGGTGTTCATTCTGGCCACCACCGAGCCGCACAAGCTGCCGGCGACCATCCTTTCGCGCTGCCAGCAGTACGATTTTCACCGCATCGGCACGGACGTGATCTTTGAGCGCCTGCGCCTGGTGTGCGGCGAAGAGGGCTTTGACGTGGAAGACCGCGCCCTAAAGTACGTCGCCCGCAAGGCGGACGGCGGCTTCCGCGACGCGCTGAGCCTGCTGGACCAGGTGACCGCGGCGGCCGGGTCGGAGACCATCACCTTTGACCGCGCGCTGGAGCTTTTGGGAGCGGTGGATACGGAGATCTTTTCCCGGTTTCTGCGGCTGATCCTGCAGCGGGACGTCCCGGGACTGCTGCTTTTGACGGAGCAGATCTCCATGAGCGGCAAGGATCTCTCCCAGTTTACGCAGGACCTGGTATGGTACCTGCGGGACGTACTGTTAAGACAGGCGGCGCCCGAAATGCGGGAGCTGCTGGAGGTCTCCGACGACGATCTGGCGCGTCTTTCCGAGGACGCGGCGGCGGTGGGGACCGATATGCTGATGCGCCTGATCCGTCAGTATTCCGCCCTGCACGAGACGATGCGGCAGACCGTATCCAAGCGGGCGGTGTTTGAGGTGGGCGTGATCCGCTCCGCCATGCCGGAGGCCGAACAGGATCTGACGGCGGTGAACGAGCGGCTTGCCGCGCTGGAGCAGAAGCTTGCGGGCGGCGTGATCCCGCTGGCCGCGGCAAACGGCCCCGCCGCATACGGCGCGGCGCAGAGACCACAGGGCGGCGGGCAGGACATGCCGGAACCGGACGGCCGCATCCCGCTGCCGCAGGAGGCTCCCTGGCCGGACTGGCCGGAGGACGTGCCGGCGCCAAAACCGGATCCCGGTATCCGCGCGGAACTTCCCGGAAAGGCGGCCGTGCAGAAGCCGGCCCCCGAACGGCGGCAGGCGGCGGGCACGGACTTTCCGGACCTGGTGCAGCTGGTGCCGAGACTGGACGGCAGCGTGCGTCCCTATTTTAAGGGCTCCGCCGGCAGCCCGGGGCCGGACGGCAGCTACACGGTGACGTTTGCGGACGAGGATTCCATGGACATGGCCACGGTCTACGGCGCAAAAACGGCGCTGGCCGGCCTTTTAAAGGAGGCCTGCGGCAGGGACGTGGCTGTGAACTTCCGCGCCAATAAGGGCGGCGGCCGTGCGGAGGATGCGGGCGACGACATCCGGTCCATCTTCCATTTTGAGATCACGGAGACGCTGTCGTAGAACGGGATGCAGTCCCAAAAAAAGAAGAATACCGATCATTCGATCACGAACATAAAGAAAGCAGGTGACGTTATGGCAAAGAGAGGCGGTTTTCCCGGCGGAATGCCCGGCAATATGAACAATCTGATGAAGCAGGCGCAGCGCATGCAGCAGCAGATGGAGGAGACCCAGAAGGCCCTGCAGGAAAAGGTCTATACCGTTTCCTCCGGCGGCGGCGCGGTGGAAGTGACCATCTCCGGCAAGAAGGAGATCACCGCGGTGAAGATCGATCCCGAAGTGGTGGATCCGGAGGACGTTGAAATGCTGCAGGATCTGGTGATGGCGGCCGTGAACGAGGCCTTCCGCACCGTGGAGAAGGAGGCGCAGGCCGCCTTTAACGGGATCACCGGCGGCATCGGCAACATGGGCGGACTGGGAGGCCTGTCCTTCTGATGGAGTACTACGGCGGCCACATCGGCGATCTCATCGAAGAGCTGGGCAAGCTCCCCGGCGTGGGCAGCAAGTCCGCGCAGCGGCTGGCCTTCCACATCATCAACATGCCCAAAGAGGCGGTGGAGCGGCTGGCACAGCGGATGGTCTCCGCGCGGGAGAACGTCCGCTACTGCAAGCGGTGCTGCACGCTCACGGACAAGGACTATTGTCCCATCTGCAGCAGCGGCGCGCGGGATGAGAGCACCATCATGGTCGTGGAGAACCCGCGGGACCTGGCGGCCTACGAAAAGACCGGCCAGTACAGCGGGACGTATCACGTGCTGCACGGCGCGATCTCGCCCAGCCTGGGCATCGGACCTTCGGACATCCGGCTGAAGGAACTGATGCAGCGGCTCTCCACCGAGCCGGTGAAGGAGCTGATCATCGCGACCAACTCCAGCCTGGAGGGGGAGACCACGGCCATGTACATCAGCAAGCTGGTAAAGCCGACCGGCATCAGGGTGAGCCGCATCGCGAGCGGCGTGCCCGTGGGCGGCGACCTGGAATACGTGGACGAAGTGACCCTGTCCCGCGCGCTGAAGGGACGGGTGGAATTATAGACCGTGACAGACTGCGGCTCTGACTGCCGCGCAATGCGGCCCGGCACGGAGGAATGAAAGATGGATAAAAGTGTCTATAACATGAAGGCGGAGAAGATCCAGCGGCTGGTCAAGCAGGGGGATTACGAGACGGCGGCCAAGATCTGCAATACCATCGACTGGTCGATGGTGCGCAGCGTGCGCATGCTCTCGCTCGTCTCCAGCGTGTACGAGCACGTGCAGCAGTACGATACGGCGATCGACATCCTGCTGATGGCCTATGAGGAGGCCCCGGCCGGCCGCCGCTATTTGTACAAGCTGACGGAGCTGTCGCTGGCCTGCGGCAAGATCCGGGACGCGGAGAACTATTACCGCAGCTATCTGCAGGAGGCATCGGACGACAACTCCCGCTATATCCTGCGCTACAAGATCGCGGAGGCCAAGGGCGAATCGCTGGACAAGCGCATCACCATCCTGGAGGCCTACAAGCGCACCGAGTTTGACGAGGAGTGGTCCTACCGACTGGCGCTGCTGTACGCCAAGGCCAGACAGCCGCAGAAGTGCGTAGCCCTGTGCGACGAGATCATCCTGTGGTTCGGCGTGGGCCCTTACGTGGACAAGGCCATCGACTTAAAGGCCAAGTTCGTACCGCAGAGCGAGCCGGTGGAGGACTACCGCGTGCGCCGCGAGCAGCGGCCGCAGCCGGTAAAGCCCGCGCCCGTGCCCGAAAAGAAGCGGGAGCCCGAACTGGAGCTTTCGGGGGAAGAGGCCGCGGAGGCCGCCATCGCGCGGATCCTGCCGGGCGGACCGGAGGAGGGAGCCCCCGCGCCGCAGCCGGAGGTACCGCAGGAAAAGGCGCTCCCGGAGCATCCGGAGGAGCTGCCCAAGATCATCATCAACGGCGCCAAGGGCGAGCCGTACGTAAAATTTGCGGACGAGGGCGCCTTCTTCCCGGAGGAGACGGAAGAGGAGACGCAGCCGGAGGCGGAACAGGACGACGTTAAGATCTACCGGCCCACCCGCCGCGTAGACGCGCAGCCGCAGCAGAGCGGCAAAAGTGTGCCGCCCACGCAGCGCATCAGCATCGAGGACATCCGCGCGCGCGTGTTCAACAACGAGACGCCTGCGCGCTGGCAGCGTCCGGCACAGCAGCCGGAGGGCGAATACGACCAGATGGAACTGGATTTCGACAGTGAAGTGCCCGGCCGCGTGCCGCACATCCTGTTTGCCGCCGCGGAGACGCCGGCGGAGGGCTTAAAGGCTGCCGTGGAGCAGCTGGCCGCCGCCCATCAGGCGGAGAAGACCGCCGTGGGCAAGGTGACCCGCATCTCCGCCTCGAAACTGAACGAAAAGGGACTGATCCACTCTCTGCCCGGCATTGAGGGCAAGGACCTGATCATACTGGGCGCCAACAGCCTGGAAGAGGAACTGCTGGGCGAACTGGTGCGCGCCTCCGAGCATATGGACCGCCGCAAGTTCTTTGTGCTGGCAGACAGCGGCATGGGCATTGACAGACTGAAGGCCCGCATGGGCATGGGAGCGCCCGCACAGACGGCAAAGCCCGAACAGCCCGCGCCGGAAGCGCCCGCGGCGGAGGAAGCCGTGCAGGAAGCGCCCGCATTTGCGGTGCAGGAGGCCGCTGAGCCCGAGCCTGTCCCGGCTGCACCGGAAGCGCCGGCGCCCGCCCGGACGGAAGCCGCGCCGCAGCAGGCAGCCGACGAGGCCCCGCAGCCCGCGGTCCTTTCGGAGACCGGCCGCCTGCCGGAGGTCTATGAGGACCCCGCGCAGATCAACGAGGAGGCCGCCCTGCCGGTGGATCCTTCGGCGGCGGAGGAGACGAACGCGCTGGAAGTGACGGCTCCCCTGGATGAGGACGCCGCCTTAAACGAGCCGGAGGCGGAGGACGATCTGACCGCCTACGAAAAGCCGGTGGCGCAGGAAGCGCTGCAGACGGCGGATCTGCCGGTCATGGAGGAACCCGTGCTGGAGGACGCCACCCTGCAGGCCGCGCTGGAGACGCCGGTCGGCCGCGGCGCGGAGGACCGGATCGTATACGGAGAACAGCTGACCCTGCCCGGCACGGACATGCCGGCGGAAAAGGAGACGCTGCCCGCCGGTTTTGAGGAGACTGCCGCGCCCGCCACGGAAGAGGACAATCCCTTTGCGCGGGACGCCGCGCCGGCGGAGCCCGGAAAGGTCACGCTGGAGGCGCTCACGAGCCACGGTCTGGAGGAGCTCAAAGAGGAGTTCCCCGACGCGGACCTGGACCTGGACGACATCTTTAAGCAGGGCGAATGATGGAGATCATACTGCTGATCATCGTGATCGGAATGCTGGCGCTGTCGGCGCTGATCGGGTTTCAGAAAGGATTCCTGCGCACGGTCGTGGGGATGTCCTCGCTGCTGATCAGCGTGGCGCTGGTGGTCGTTTTAAGCCCGCTCGTCACGGACTTTATCACGCGGAAGACCGGGTTTCGCCAGTCGGTGTACGAAAGCATTGACGGTAAACTGACGGACATGGTGGACGAGGCGCAGGCGAAGACCACGGAGGAATTCAAGGAGGTGCTGGAGGACAGCTTCATCCCCTCCCTGCTGCTGCAGAGCTTTAACGACAGGATCTCCGACCGCATCCTGCCGGAGGAATATCTGCACAACGCGTCCATGTATATGGCCACCAAGGTGACCCAGGCGCTGGGCATCCTGGTGACGCTCATCCTGTCCTTTGTGGTGCTGAAGCTGATCCTGCTTCTGACCGGTCTTGTCGGCAAGGTGCCGCTCGTAAGCGGCGTCAACAAGATCTTCGGTATCGTGCTGGGGCTGGTGCGCGGGCTGATCCTGGTGTGGATCCTGTGTTACGTCATCACCGTGTTCTCCTACACGGATATCGGGCAGGAGGCCGTGCAGGCCATGTCGGGCAATCCGTTCCTGAGCCTGTTTTACAACGGCGCGCTGTCGCTGGGAAATATCATCTGAACCGTTATCCCGCAAAAAGACTCCGGAGCATCCGGGGTCTTTTTTGAATGATATACTATAGGAAATGACTTGAATGTCGACCGTGCTCTCTCTATATAATACATAGAAAAGGGGACGCTGCAGGAGGGACGGAAAACTTGTTTTTTTTTGGAAATATTAAATCCAAAGCGGCGGGTCGCCTGTCTATCATACAGAGCCGATAAAAAAGGCCGATACCCAAAGGCGTTTACAGCCTTGCAAAACGAGAAAGATCAATGCAGGAGGAGAAAAAATGAAACGAACGACATGGATGCCTTTGACAGCACTGGCGCTGGTCCTTACGCTGCTGTTTGCGGCGATGCCCGCAAAGGCGGCGGAACCGGCCGTCGTGGCTTCCGGCTGGTGCGGTGAGGACGCGCAGTGGACGTTCAAGGAAAACGGCGTGCTTACCATTTCCGGAACCGGCAATATGGCGGACTATTCATCCCGGGTGAATACACCCTGGTGGGATTACCGCGGTCAGTTAACTACGGTAACGGTAGAGACGGGGATCACCGCGATCGGAACGCACGCTTTCGAGGACACAAACCTCAATAAGGTCAATCTTCCGGCCACGCTCACAAGCATCGGAGAAGAGTCCTTTCGCGATACCAATCTGAAAAGTGTTGTGATCCCGAGCAAGGTGACGGCCATCTCCCGAAATGCGTTCAGAGGCTGTTCCATGCTGCAGACCGTGACCATGAAGGGCTCGGTCAAGACGATCGCCGACGAAGCGTTTCAGGGTTGCTCCAACCTTTCGGTCGTTCTGCCGAAATCCGTTACAAAGATCGGAGACAGAGCATTCTTAGGCTGCAGCCAGATCTATCTGCGGACCGGCATAGAGTCTCTGGGATATTACTGCTTTAGTGATGCGAACGTCTGGTATGCCGGCACCAGTGCCGAATGGGATAATCTCGACGACGGATATTGCGCTCCTGCTACGCTGACCTGTCTGAACCTGCAGAGCGAGGTGAACGCAAAGCTCTCCTCCACCGCTAAGGTCAAGGTCAAGGCCGTGACCGGCGCGACGTATCAGTGGCAGTATTCCAACAATAAGGGAAAGACCTGGAACAACTCCACCTTCGCCACCGCGAAGAAGGCCACGATGGAGATCCCGGCCACCGCGGCGCGCAACGGCTATCAGTACCGCTGCATCGTGACCCTGGAGAGCGGCGATAAGCTCACCTGTTCCCCGGCCAAACTGAGCGTGTACGGCATCACCACACAGCCGAAGGCTGTCACCGCGACGGCCGGCAACACCGCTTCCTTTAAGGAAGGCAGCCGGAACGACACCGGCTGTCTTTTTTTACGGAAAAACGGCGCCGCCGCAGCCGGCCGCCCTGGCGCAGCCGCCGGAAAAAGAAGCCGCGCTGCAGGCGCTGCGCAGCGCGTTCGCCGATATGCTTGGCATCACGGAGTAACGATCGAAACGGCTGCCGCAGGAACATCAAACGGCCGAAAGGCCGCCTGCGTGCCCCGGAAAAACACTTGCAGGATGGATTGTGTATTATTATAATAAGTAAAGTTTGACAGCGAAAACGTCAACAACATTCAAGGAATCGTACGGAAACGCGTGGGAGGGAAAACGCTCATGAACAAGGAAACCAGAAGATTGAAGGGCAAGGCACTGATGGGTCTTACGACCGTGCTCGTTACGTCCGTGGGCCTGACGGGCTGCAGCAAGGTGGACAAGATCTCCGATTATATCATGGAGGGCAAGTACAACGAGGCCTACGAAGTCTACAGCAAGTGGACGCCCGACGCGGATGACCGCAAGGAACTCGTTGCGAAGCTGGGCGAGAACATCGACGCCATCGTCAAGGGTTACGCGGAAGAGACGATCGACTACGATACCGCGCAGATGAAGATCAGTGCCATCAGCAACCTGTATCTGTCCGAACTGGACCAGAGCATCGGCATGGCCTCCGGCGATCTGCGCGCTCTTCGGGAATCCAAAGAAGCGTTTGAGCGCGCCGGCAAGGCCTTTGAGAGCAAGGATTACCGTTCCGCCTACCTGGACTACAGCGCGGTTGTGGAACTGGATACGCCGCACTACGAGGAGGCGCAGACCAAGGCCGCGGAGGCGAAGGCGGCCTATATCGACCAGCTGTTTGCAAAGGTCAAGGAAGAGACGGCTGCCGGCAATTACGAGGGCGCCCTGTCCGAACTGAACAGCGCGCTGTACGATTTCCCCGGCGACGAGCAGATCACCAAGCAGATCGAGACCGTTACGGCGGAATACGAGGAATACAAGAAGGCGCAGGCGCGTGAAGCGGCTGTTGCCGAGGCTGCCGAATTTGTGAAGCAGGACGACTATGAGTCCGCGCTGAACACCATGAAGCAGTTTAAGGAGGAGTGGGGCGACGACGCCGAGGCCGACAAGGTCATCAAGGAGTACTCCGATACCTACGTCGCGATGATCGTGGAGAAGGCGGGCGCGCTGCGCTCCGACGGAAAGTACCTGAAGGCGCTGGAGATGCTGCAGAACGCCACGCAGATCGTGGAAGCCAAGGAGTTTGACGATCTGATCGAGCAGATCAACAAGGAGAAGCCCGTCTACCTGACCGAGGTGAAGCGCCAGAACGAGGACCGCTTTGAAGAGATCACCGAGGGCGACCCGCTCACCGATTCGCTGGGCAACACCTATGAGCCCGGCAACCTGTTCGTGGTCTCCAGTCAGGACGGCGGCTGGGGCGACGACCACCTGGGCTACGGCGAGTACTATCTGGGCTACAAGTACAACCACCTGCACGGCGTGCTGTCCACCGACGACCGCAGCGCCAACCAGAACTGCACCTTCTCTGTGGAGATCGACGGCGTGGTGGTCTGGACGCGCGAGATGAACCGCCTGTCCGAGCCGGCGGCCTTTGACCTGGACGTGTCCAAGGCCAACGTGATCAAGTTTACGACCGGCGGCGTGGACGAGGGCACGTTCTACGTGATCATGTCCGACGTCTACTTTGACGACAATATGGCCGTGATCAATCCGACCGTGGCGCCGGAGGAGACGACGGCCGAAGGCGAGACGACGGCGGAAGGCGAGGAGACCGAAAGCACGGCGGAAGAGTCCGGCGAGAGCACCGAAGAGGAGACCACGGAGGAAGGCGCTTCCGAAGAGAGCGAGAGCACCGAGGAAACGGAGTCTGCCGAAGAGGAGACCACAAAAGAATAACAGGAGAATGATGAACAAGATCATATCCGAAACCATGATCCCCCCGCTGTCCGCTTACGGACGGCAGGGGGATCGCAGTCTGGAGTACGTGGGGCTGACCATAGACCGCGCCGCGAAGACGGTAAAGAGCCGCATCTACCGCAGGGACGGCAGCGATACGCCGTTTGCCGACCGGCTTTCGGCGCCCTACCGGGACCTGTTTGCGCGGTTTGCGCCGTTTACGGCCCTGCCCGGCGTGCAGCTCTGCGACGTATCGGACGGCAGGCGGGACGGCGCCGTTACGCAGCGGCTGATCTTTAAGCTGCCCAAGCACATGGACCGCGCGCAGGAGACGGCGGTCGCCGAGGCCTTCTTTGCGGCGGCCGGCGCCGGGCCCGGGCTGGAGCAGGGCGTGCGCACGCGGCTTTACGCCCGCCTGGACGCAGGCTGCACCCTGTATCAGCTTGGCGCGGAATGCGCGGGCAAAGACGTCTGCGCGTTTAAGTACTACCTGCACGCGGCGCCGGAACGGATCCCTGGCGGCATAGCCGTGCCGGATGCGGTGCGGCGGGACCATGCGGCCATCTGTGAAAACGGTTTTAAGCCCGCGTTTATCGGCGTCAACGACGACGGGACCGCCGCGGAGGAAAAACTGTATTACATCACCAAAGCGCTGGGGTTTAAGACCGCCTGGCTGGCGGACAACATGAAGCGGCTGTCGGCCGCGCTGGGTCTGGATGCGCTGCTTTCCGCGCAGGTTCTGGACGAGATGCTGGAGGCGGGGCTCTATCTGGAGGGGCTGGCGCTTTCCCTGCAGGAGGAAGACCGCGTGCGCCTGTATTTTACCGAGCTGAAGTGACAGGTCAGGCCGCGGCCGCCCCGAAAAAGAATAACTCATCAAAAGACGCGTAAAAAACTGTTTCCTGCCATGGCCTGTATATGATATACTACCGGAAGGCAATAAGTTTTACAAAATCCATCATCATCGGAGGATCCGCAATGGACAGACGCAAGTATGAGGAATTTATCGCCATCTTAAAAGAGGAACTGATCCCGGCCATGGGCTGCACGGAACCGATCGCGGTCGCCTACGCAGCCGCGCTGGCAGCGGAGGCTCTCGGTACGAGGCCGCAGAAGGTGACGATCCTGGCCAGCGCGAACATCATCAAAAACGTAAAGAGCGTGTTTGTACCGAACACCGGCGGCATGCGCGGCATCTCCGCGGCAGCGGCGGCCGGCATCGTCTCCGGAGACTGCAAGGCGGAGCTGCAGATCCTGGCAGGGCTCTCCGAAGCGGACAAGCCCGCCATCGAAGCCCTGCTGTCGGAGGGCAACTTCTCCTATTCCCGCTCCCCCAAGCCCTACGTGTTTGACATCGATATCACGGTAGAGGCGGACGGGCACAGCGCGCAGGTGGAGATCGCCGGGCATCACACCAACGTGATCCTGATCAAGAAGGACGGTGCAGCGACCTTCCAGAAGGAATACGCGGAGGAGCGCAAGGAATACGCCACGGACCGCTCGCTGCTTTCGGTGGCGGACATCGTGGACTTTGCCAATACCGTGGACCTGGACGACGTGCGCGAGGTGCTGGAGCGCCAGATCGCCATGAACACGGCCATCGCCGAAGAGGGCATGAAGGGCAAATACGGCGCACGGATCGGCCAGGTGCTGATGGCATCCTACGGCAACACCGTGCAGAACCGCGCCAAAGCCTACGCGGCGGCCGGTTCCGACGCCCGCATGAACGGCTGCGACCTGCCGGTGGTGATCAATTCCGGCAGCGGCAACCAGGGTCTTACGGCCTCCCTGCCCGTCATCGTATACGCAAAGGAACTGGGCGTGACGCACGAACTGCTGCTGCGCGCGCTCTGCATTTCCAATCTGGTCACCATACACCTTAAGACCGGTATCGGCCGCCTGTCGGCCTATTGCGGCGCCACCAGCGCCGGCTGCGGCGCCGGGGCAGGCATCACCTACCTGTACGGCGGCGACTATGATACCATCGCGCAGACCGTCATCAACGCGATCGCCATCAACTCCGGCATGATCTGCGACGGCGCCAAGGCCAGCTGCGCCGCGAAGATCTCCTCCGCCGTGGAAAGCGGCCTGCTGGGCATGCAGATGAAGATGCACGGCTCCGAATTTGTGGGCGGCGACGGCATCGTTGTAGAAGGCGTGGAAGAGACCATCAAGGCGGTATCCCGCGTAGCCAGAGAAGGCATGCGCTCCACGGACGAGACCGTGATCAGTATCATGACCCAGGAGTGCTGATCCGCCACAGGGGAAGCCGCATACGAAGAAAAGAGACCAGGGAGATGCTTGCATATCCCCGGTCTCTTTTCTGAGGATGTGAGGGGAGCCTTCGCGGAGCGAAGTGCTCCCCCTTCATGAGAAAAACAGAAGCGGGCGAAGCCCGCGAGGCCGGCGAAAGCAGACCGTTTTTCGAATGAAGAGGCTTCCCCGTAGAGGGTGGATATGCTTGCATATCCCCGGCCTCTTTTCTGAGGATGTGAGGGGAGCCTTCGTGGAGCGAAGTTCTCCCCTTGCATTCTCCTTGCCGCTATGATATATTTGATACAATAGAATATTGGGAAAGGAAGTCTGCCGCGGCATCCCCCGCAGCAGCCCGGTGAATCTTATGTTATACGATACCGCCATCATCGGCACAGGCCCGGCCGGCCTGTCCGCCGCCTTAAACCTGAAGATACACAACAAGAACGTCGTCTGGATCGGCAGCAAAAATCTGTCGGACAAGGTGACCAAAGCGGAGCAGATCTCCAACTATCCCGGCTTTATCAACGCCTCCGGTCAGGTTTTAAACGACGCCTTCCAGGCACAGATCGCCGCTATGGACCTTGCCATAACCGAGGGGATGGTCAACGCGATCTATCCGATGGGCGATCACTTTGCGCTGGCCATCGGCGCGGACTTTGCGGAAGCGAAGACCCTGATTCTGGCCACCGGCGTGGCACCCGGAAACGTGCTGCCCGGCGAGGCGGACCTGGTGGGGCGCGGCGTAAGCTACTGCGCCACCTGCGACGGCATGCTCTACAGGGGCAAGACCATCGCGGTGATCTGCGGCAGCCCGCGCTTTGAGCACGAGGTTCAGTTCCTGGCCGGCCTGGCCGAAAAGGTCTATTATTACATGCCCTATAAAAACGCTCCGGACTTTGGCGGCAACACGGAGAAACTCACCTCCCGCATTGCCGGCGTGACGAGCGAGAACGGCCGCCTGTCCGGCGTAAAGCTGGCGGATGGTACGGAACTGCCGGTGAGCGGCCTGTTCGCGCTGCGCGACGCCATCAGCCTGGGGACCCTGCTGCCCGGCCTGGAGACGGAAGGCGCCCACATTAAGGTGGACCGCGGCATGGCGACCAATATCGCCGGCGTATTTGCGGCCGGCGACTGCACCGGCCGGCCCTATCAGTACACCAAGGCGGTGGGAGAGGGCAACGTGGCCGCGCACAGCGTGATCGAGTATCTGGCAAAGCTGTGACCGGACCTGCGCAGCGTTTCATTTTATAACAGAGGGCGGCGGATCATTCCACCGCTCTTATATTATGCTCAGGCCATGCGCCTGCGCTGCCGCTCAAAATGAATAACATGCAAAATATACTGCATAATATACACTTCTAAACACCCGCTCCCGGACCGAAAACCGGATCTTTTACGTTCCGCCAACCGTCAGGATCCGCGCATTCTGCCGCTTGCTTAACATCCTAAAGCGAATTGCGCGGCCTGCATAAGAATCGAAAGCATAGTTATAAAGTAAAATGAATAAATATTCAAAAAGTGGTTGACAGACCGCTTTTCAGGTTGTATATTATGCAAGCATAAAACACCAAACAAAAACCAACACAAAACAAGAGGTAAAAAAATGATGAAGAAATGTTTCGCACTTATCTTAGCAGTTGCAATGGCACTGAGCATGACGGCCTGCTCCGGCAGCGATGACAAGAAGCTCACGGTCGCGACCTCTCCCGACTTTGCGCCGATGGAGTTCGTAGATACCAGCAAGTCCGGCCAGGACCAGTACGTAGGCTTTGACATCACCCTGGCGAAGTACATCGCCGAGCAGATGGGCAAAGAGCTGGAGATCCAGCCCATGAGCTTTGACGCCTGCCAGGCGGCCGTGCAGAGCGGCGCCGTGGACATGGCCATCTCCGGTTTCGGCTACAAGCCCGACCGTGCCGAGAACTTCAACCTGTCCGATTTCTACTACACCGACGGTGAAGAGAGCATCCAGACCATCATCGTGAAGGCGGAAAAAGGCGGCCAGTTCAGCAAGCCGGAAGACTTTGCGGGCCTGAAGGTCGGCGCTCAGGTCGCTTCCCTGCAGCTTGGCTACTGCGAGTCCCAGCTTCCGGATTCCGTGGAGATCGTTCAGTACACCGATCTGGGCACCGCTGTAGAAGCGCTTCGTAACGACGCCATCGACGCCCTGGCAGTTGCCAACTCCAACGGCGAGTCCATCATCGCAAAGGTCGGCGGCCTGGCCAAGAGCGGCTTCAACTTTGAGATCGATCCCAATGAGGGCAACGTCATCCTGATGCAGAAGGGCAACGACGAGCTGACCAAGCAGGTCAACGAGATCCTTGCCAAGGCACTGGCAGAGAACCTGTATCTGGGCTGGTATGAAGAAGCCAAGGCTCTGGATGGCGTAAACGCTGCCTACGACGAGAACGGGCAGCTGCTCAGCACCGAATCCAAAGAGTGATTTGGAGCTGCACAACGACCGATTGAAGAATCTAAGGACAAACGCTTTCCGGATCCGGCCATCTGATCCGGAAAGCGTCTGTAAAGCCCGTTTGTAATATCCCTTTGGAGGACGAATCGTGACATTCTTTAAGAACATCTGGAAAATCATTACACAGTACGGGGATGTGTTTTTCCTCACCGGCGTCAGCCACACGCTGCTGCTCGCCGTGATCACCGTCGGCTTCGGCGTGATCATCGGCCTGCTCCTGTACTTTGCCCGTAAATCCCGCTTTGTGGTCCTGCGCGGTATCGGTACGGCGATCGTCGGCGTGATCCGCGGCACGCCCATGCTGCTGCAGCTGTACGTCGGCTATTTCCTGGTACCGAAGATCCTGCCGTTTTTCAACCCGTCGCCGTTCATCTCCGTAGCCATCGCCCTGTGCATCAACTCGGGCTGCTACGTATCGGAGATCTTCCGTTCCGGCATCCAGGC
>CACZPX010000270.1 GCA_902783095.1 uncultured Lachnospiraceae bacterium | reverse complement strand
GTCCTTAAAGCGTCCGGACGGCGTGCGCGAGACGGACGGCAAGACCGTCCATCTGTCCGTGACGCACTTCCTGCAAAGCACCGGTACAGCCTACACTTCCGAAATGGACGTGGCGTTCGCACCGTATCAGGCTGAATGACAAAGACACGGGGACGAGACACGGGGACGGTCCTTCCTGTCATCATTCGAAATGATGACAGGAAGGACCGTCCCCGTGTCTTGTCCCCGTTATGACTCCTGCGGCGGAAATACGCGGCGGACTTCCGCCTGCAGCTTCCCAGCCGCATCCTTATACAGCACGCCGTAGGTCGCCTCACGCCCGCCGGCGGTTCCGGGGTTCATCACGGTCAGGTCCCCGTCCGTCTCCAGACGCGCCCTGTGCGTGTGCCCGTACAGCGCCACGGCAGCGCCGGTCTGCCGCGCGGCCGTCTTTAGGGAGGCCAGCCGCGGGTCGCGCTTGACGCCGTGCAGATGCCCGTGCGCCGCAAAGAACTCGATGCCGCCGTAAGCCGTGCGGATCTCAAGCGGCAGGCGGGAAAACAGATCGCAGTTGCCGCGCACGGCAAAGATTGTCACCTCCGGATGGAGCGACCGCACTTCGTCGATATCGCCCTCGCCGTCGCCCAGAAAGACGACCAGCCCCGGCGTCTCCTTTTCGATCGCGCGGATCATCTCCCAGACGGAGCCATGGGAATCGGAAAAGACCAGGATCTTTCTGTTTTGCCCGCGCGGCCGCGGCGCCGTCATGCCCCGGCCTCCCGGGCCGTTTTTGCCTCCTTTGCAGGCGCGTCAAAATCGCAGAGCAGCCACGCAAAGTCATGCGGCAGCAAAAAGACGGCGGTCTTATCCTGCGGCATGCCGGTGCGCAGGTCCGTATAGTCGCCCAGTTCGTCCACGCACACGGTGTGCGGGCTGTCCGAGAAGTTAAAGAGCGCCACCAGTTTTTCTCCCTGATGATAGCGGCCGAGTCCCAGTACGGCGTCATCGCCGGTCTGCACCAGCCAGCGGTCCGCTTTTTCGTCAAAGACGCGGTGCGCCGCCCGCAGTTCTTCCAGCTGCCGCAGCGCCGCAAACATCCGTCCTTCCGGCGTCTGCGCCGCGTGCCGGTTTTCCGCCAGGTCCCAGCGCATCGCGCCGCAATGCAGCAGCCTTGCGTCCCCGCCCGCCGCGTCGCAGCTCTTATAATCGTTTTCCTGCAGGATTTCGTCTCCCGCCTTCAGCACGGGGATCCCGTCCTCGCAGAGCGTCAGCGCATGCAGCATCACGTCCAGGCGCAGCGTACGCGCGATCTTGCCCTCGTTTTTCTCATACCGCGCCGCCTCCACGCCGCAGAGAGAAGCCGTCGTGCCGCAGAGCGCCGCGTCCTCCGGGTGCGGACCGTGCGGATACGCTACGCCGCGCGCGTCGCTCTCCCAGCCGCAGCCGGACAGATAGTCGTTCAGAAACCGCCGGTGCGGCGCCTCCCGCATGCCAAACCAGCCCAGATACCCGTAGTCCAGGTCCCAGAATAGCTCGCCGCGCTCCCGCAGCGCGTGCAGCCGCAGCACGTCTTTGGGCAGGCCAAACACCTGCTCCAAACGGTGCCGATACAGCCGCACATCATGCGTGGCCACCGTGTGCCACAGGGCTGCGCTGTCCGCCGGGTCCGCCAGGATGTGGCACTCCGGCCTGGCCCCGCTCCCCAGATACGCCGCGGCGGCCGCTATATCCGCCCCGGCCTGTGCCATGAGCAGAACGCCCGGGCATACGGTCTCGCACACCAGCCGCAGCAGCCTAAGCAGCGTATGGGCCTGCGGCAGATCCCTGCAGGACGTGCCCATCTCCTTCCAGAGATACGGCAGCCCGCCCAGCCGGACCACGTCTACGCCGCGGTTGATAAAGGACAGCAGCGCCGCCGTCATGTCGTTGCACACCACGGGATCGGCGTAGTTTAAGTCCCACTCGTCCGCGCGGAAGGTGGTCATCACCACCGTGTCGGCCTCCTCGCACCAGGAAAAGCTGCCCGGCGCCTCCGCCGGCAGCGCGGGCTCCTTGGCCTCCGCGTAACGGAAGGGAACGTCCCAGTCTTCAAACATAAAATAGCGCTGTCTGTTGAGCGGATCCCCCGCGCGGGCAGCCTTTGCCCAGGCGTGCTCCGCCCCGGTATGATGCAGCACAAAGTCCGCGCACACGGCCATGCCGCGCGCATGGCAGGCCGCCGTAAGAGCCTCCAGGTCCGCCATGGAGCCCAGGCCCTCCCGCGCCCGGTCAAACGCCTCTGTGGCCAGGCTGTCCGACGGACCGCCCGTCCCCGCAAGAAACGGCTGCAGCACCAAAAGATCGGCCCCGCACTCCGCCACGTAGTCCAGCTTTTTTTCTACGCCCGCAAACGAGCCCGCAAAGGCGCCCACGTCAAACTGCATGCCCAGCCGCTTTCGCGCGGCAAACCAGTCCGGGTGCCGCAGGCGGTCAGCGTCCAGCGCGCGCAGGCTATCGTTTCGCTCCCCGTAGCCGCGGCGGATCACCTCCGTAAAAAACGTCCAAGCCTTTGCATCCGCACCGTACAGGGACTCATACAGTGTCCGCAGTTCCGAAAGCCGGCTGCGCAGCCTGCCGTCAAAGGCGTCCGGTCTGCCGCCCTCTTTTTTCGCCGCCTGCCGCGGCCTCTGTGTATCCGTTTTCACACCGTTCTTT
>CACZPX010000269.1 GCA_902783095.1 uncultured Lachnospiraceae bacterium | reverse complement strand
TTTTGGTTAGCTTTTGCTAACCATTTTCTTTATAGCACAGGTTCCTTTGTAACGCAATACCCGCTTTTTACTTTTTTCTGTTAACCGGCGCGCCGTCTCTTTCTCTTTGACAATTTATTAACCAAAGTGTATCCTTTATGTGTCTGATCATCTGAAAAACGGAGGCGGAACATGCGGGATCCCGAACTGATGAAAAAGGTCATGAAAAAGGCCGTGTCTCTGGGCAAAAAAGAGATCGAAAACGGCCGCGTGGCGGATTATATTCCGGAGCTTGCCAAGGCGCGCAAGGACGCGCTGGGACTGTGCATCGTGGAGGCGGACGGCGCCGTCCACAAGGTCGGCGACACCAACATCCCCTTCTCGCTGCAGTCCATCAGCAAGGTCGTTTCGCTCTGCATGGCCCTGGAACTGCACGGTCTGGACACCGTCTTCTCCCACGTGGGCATGGAGCCCTCCGGAGAAGCGTTCAACTCCATCGTGGAGCTGGACCTGCAGTCCAACAAGCCCTTCAACCCGTTCATCAACTCCGGCGCTATCGCGGTGGAGAGCCTGATCATCGACTACCGCTCCTTTGACGACCTGCTGGACTTTACCCGTATGCTGTTCCTGGATCCGGAGATCACTTTAAACCGCCAGGTCTACAATTCGGAGATGGCCACCTGCGACCGCAACCGCGCCATCGCCTACCTGTTAAAGAGCAAAAACGTGATCACCACCAACGTGGACACCAGCATCGAACTGTACACCAAAATGTGCTCTTTAAACGTCACCGCGGAGTCCCTGGCAAACTTTGGCCTGGTGCTGGCGCTGGGCGGCAAAGATCCGCGAAACGGCAATCGGCTGCTCAAAGCCGAGACCGTGCAGACCGTCAAGACCATCATGCTCACCTGCGGCATGTACGACGGCTCCGGCCAGTTTGCCGTGGAGGTGGGCATCCCCACCAAGTCCGGCGTGGGCGGCGGCCTGCTCTCCGTGGTGGACCGCGAGATGGGCATAGGCGTGTACGGCCCGTCCCTGGACGCCAAGGGCAACTGCATCGCCGGCAAGGCCATTCTGCGCTACCTGGCGGACAAGCTCAATCTGCATCTGTTTCATGAATGACGGAGCAGGGGACCCTGTTCGGTCTTCTGTCTCCTGAAACCAGCTTTTTTCAAACGAGCAGGCCGGGACCTATATGGTACCGGCCTGTGTATTGTTTTAGAATCCCTATGTGAACGGAGGAATGATCTGACCACCGCTCCAGCTTTATCATCTTTCCCTGAAAAACGGTCCTTTCTGTTACCAGATCTCCCGGCCTTGCGCTGTTCCCCAATCAATCTCTCTGTACGGCCCGAGTTTCCCGCCGAAATCTTTGGCACGCTCTTCCAATGTACGATGATGAAACTGATTATCGTTGATCGGCCGGCTGTTCTCCGGATATGGCTGCTTTATGCATTCTGACATGCTGCAGTTTCGATCCATGTTCCACCATTTCCTCACTTTAAAAAGGCATCATAATATTTCGTCAGAAGTTCATCCGTTGTACTGTAAATATTATCTCCTTCAAAAAAATCCGTCAATTCTTCCTCGCAGAAGCTCAGTTCACCAAGGCGATGGCTGTTTTTGGGGTCCTGCTTGGTCAATGCCAGCAGTTCCAACGCTTTTCGATAAAAGCTGAGTGACTTCTCCCTGTCTCTTCTGTTTTTCCAACGCAACGCTCGGTTAACTTCTCCGCCCACGTTTGCAAGCTGTACGGAGACCGGCATTGCAAACCATCTTTCTATTCGATCCATTTTGCAACGACCTCCTGAATCCTTTTTCTCGCCGAAGGATTTTCCGTTCCTCTTAAGTATAGGGCTTTTTATACTAAAGACAATCGTTTTCATCAAATTACACCCTTTGGGAAGTTAAACGTGCGATTCATTGTTTTAAGTCTGAATCGCTAAAAAACCGGCGGCACCCTTTCGGATGCCGCCGTTGTGATGAGATCCTTCGACTGCGTGCGCTGCGCGCACTCCGCTCAGGATGACCGGTAATGTGCGCGCACAATAACAAGTGGTGCGCACACGATCGCCCGTCTTACTTGTCCGTCTTGATCACAAAGCCCTGGCCGGCGTCGGTCAGCGGATCGAAGATGCGGTTGGCCTGCTCGTCGGTGAGCTCGATGCCGAACACTTCGCTGTAGTAGGCCTTGGTCTCGGCCGTGATGTCGATGTCCTCAAACAGGCTGGGATAGGCGGCCTTGGCCAGCCACAGCAGCGTCATGGGCGTGTCCGCGCCGCAGGTGTAGGTGCGGTACAGGCCAAGCGGCATCTTGAACGCCTGCTTGTTGTCGATAGCGGAAATGCCGGCCCAGTCGTAGTTGCCCACGGTGTTGTTGTACAGGTCGTCCGGCGTGGCCGTGTTGAAGTTGGTGATGAAGATCAGGTCCGGGTTCCAGGCGTAGATCTGCTCCATGGTGACCGCCACGGAATTGTCCTGCTCCATCTCCGCGCCAACGTTCTTCGCGCCGATCGCGTCGCACCACCACTGGCCAAAGAACTTCGCGCCGGAGGTGAGGATGCTGGTATCGCTGTACTGGAACAGGAAGAAGACGTTGCGGCGCTCCTCATCGGTCAGGCCG
>CACZPX010000268.1 GCA_902783095.1 uncultured Lachnospiraceae bacterium | reverse complement strand
GTGAACATCATCTTCGGCTGCAACAATTTCTGCACCTACTGCATCGTGCCCTACGTGCGCGGCCGCGAGCGCAGCAGGCAGCCGCAGGACATAGAAGACGAGATCCGCCGGCTGGTGGACGACGGCGTATCCGAGGTGATGCTGCTCGGGCAGAACGTCAATTCCTACGGCAAGACGCTGGACGATCCGCTCAGCTTCGCGGCGCTCTTGCGGCGCGTGGAAAAGATCGACGGCCTGGAGCGCATCCGCTTTATGACCAGCCATCCCAAGGACCTGTCGCGGGAACTGATCGATACCATGGCGGAGTCGGGCAAGATCTGCCGCCATCTGCATCTGCCGCTGCAGTCCGGCAGCAGCCGTATCCTGGAGCGGATGAACCGCCGCTATGACAAGGAAAAGTATCTGAAGCTGGCGGAGGATCTGAAGACCGCCATGCCGGACCTGGCGCTCACGACGGACATCATCGTGGGCTTTCCCGGGGAAACGGAGGAGGATTTTGAAGAGACCATGGACGTGGTAAACACCGTCCGCTACAGCAGCGCGTTCACGTTCATCTATTCGAAACGCACGGGTACCAGGGCCGCCTCCTATCCGGACCAGGTGCCGGACGAGGTGATCCATCCGCGCTTTGACCGCCTGCTGGCCCGCGTGCAGCAGATCGCGGCGGAAGAGTGCGCAAAAGACGTGGGAAAGAGCGGCCGCGTGCTGATCGAGGGCGTGGACGACCACGAACCCGGCTGGGTCACCGGACGCCTTGGCAACAACCTGATGGTGCACTTCCCGGGCGAGGCCTCGCAGATCGGCAGCTATGCCGACGTGGAACTGTGCGAGTCCCGCGGTTTTTACTATATTGGAAGGAAGAGATAGAACATGCTTTCTCCGATGATGCAGCATTACCTGGATACCAAGAAGGAGTATCCGGACTGCCTGCTGTTTTACCGGCTGGGCGATTTTTACGAGATGTTTTTTGAGGACGCGATCACCGTCTCCCGCGAGCTGGATCTGGTGCTCACCGGAAAGGACTGCGGCCTGGAGGAACGCGCGCCCATGTGCGGCGTGCCGCACCACGCCGTAGACGTCTACCTGAACAAGCTGGTGGAAAAGGGCTACCGCGTGGCCATCGCCGAGCAGATGGAGGATCCCAAGCTTGCCAAGGGCCTGGTAAAGCGCGAGGTGGTGCGCGTCGTCTCCGCAGGCACCGTCGTCTCAGAAGAGGCGCTGGACGCCGCCAAAAACAACTACCTGATGGCCGTGATCTATTCGGACAACGCCTTTGGCCTGGCGGTGACCGACGTGAGCACGGGCGCGTTTTATGTGACGGAAGCGCAGACGCTGCGCTGCGCGGAGGAGGAGATCGACCGGTACGCGCCGTCGGAGATCGTCTGCAACGAGGCCTTTCTGATATCCGGCATTTCCGAAAAGGACCTGCGGGAGCGCCGGAAGATCCTTTTGACCACCGTCCCCGACAGCGACTTGAGCAGCGACCATTCCGTGCGCATCCTGCGCAAGCACTTTAAACTGACCTCGCTTGCCACCATGGGGCTGGACGGCTATCCGGACGGCGCCCTGGCGGCCGGCGTTCTGCTGGGCTACCTGTATCAGACCCAGAAAAACTCCATCCCGCAGATCACCGGGCTTACGGCCTACAAAGACGGCGGCACCATGTTCATCGACTCCTTTACCCGCCGCAACCTGGAGCTGACGGAGACCCTGCGGGAAAAGGAAAAGCGCGGCACGCTGCTGTGGGTGCTGGACCGCACCAAAACGGCCATGGGCGCGCGCATGCTGCGTTCCATGATCGAACAGCCGCTGTTAGACCGCGCGCGCATCCTGCAGCGCCAGGACGCTGTACAGGCGCTCTGCGACGACCTGATCCTGCGCGAGGAACTGCGGGAGTATCTGGCGCCCATCCGGGACCTGGAACGGCTGATGGGCCGCATCGCCTACGGCACGGTCAACCCGCGTGAACTGATCGCCCTGGCGGATTCCCTGCGCATGGTCACGCAGATCAAGCAGACCCTTGCCGCGGCTTCGCTGCCCGCCCTGGAAGCGCTCGACCGGTCGATCGACGACCTGGCCGGGATACGCGAGACCATAGACGCGGCCATCGATCCGGAGCCGGAGATCCAGCTGCATGAGGGAGGGATCATCCGGGACGGGTATCACGAGGATGTGGACCGCTACCGGCTGGCCAAGAACGAAGGTAAGACCTGGATCGCCTCGCTGGAGGCGGAGGAAAAGGAGCGCACGGGCATCAAGAACCTGCGCATCCGCTACAACAAGGTTTTCGGCTACTATCTGGAGGTGACGTCCTCCTACAAAAACATGGTGCCGGAGGACTACATTCGCAAGCAGACGCTGGTCAACGCGGAGCGCTATACCACGGCCAGGCTGAAGGACATAGAAGCGACCATCATCGGAGCCGAAGAAAAGCTGAACGCCCTGGAATACGACCTGTTTAAGGAGGTCTGTGCCGGGATCGCCGCGCAGATGCAGCGCGTGCAGCAGACGGCAAGGGCTGTGGCCGAGCTGGACGTCTACGCGGCCCTGGCGGACGCGGCTGTCCGTTACGGCTACGTGCGTCCGTCCATCAATGAAAACGGCGTGATCGACATCAAAGAGGGACGCCACCCCGTGGTGGAACGCATGC
>CACZPX010000267.1 GCA_902783095.1 uncultured Lachnospiraceae bacterium | reverse complement strand
GTGCGCATGGAGGTCCGCCGCATCGAGACGCTCAAGCAGGGCGGCGAGCAGGTGGGCAACCGCGTGCGCGTAAAAGTGGTCAAGAACAAGGTGGCCCCGCCCTTCCGGGAAGCGGAGTTCGACATCATGTTCGGCAAGGGCATTTCGCGTTCGGGCGACATCCTGGACCTCGCGACCGGCCTGGACATCGTCGGCAAGAGCGGTTCCTGGTTCTCCTACATGGGCGAGCGCATCGGCCAGGGCCGTGAAAACGCCAAGATCTATCTGGAATCGCATCCGGACGTGATGGCGGAGATCGATGCCAAGGTCCGCGCGCACTACGGCTTTGCCGGAGCCGAGGCCCCGGCGGAACCGCAGGGACAGATGAACCTGTCGGATAAACTGTAAGGGCGCCCTACCACGCTGCGGCCGCATACCGGCCGGGCAGGAAAACCGGCACCGCATGATAAGAGACTCCCGGGCGGAGTCTCTTTTTAAACAATCTGTGAAAAGGCTGGATATCCGCGGACGGGTTTGTTAAAGTATATAAGATCTTTCCAACGTACCGGAGGCTGTTATGGACACCTGCAAGATCCTGATCGTAGACGACGAAGACCGCATGCGCAAGCTGCTGCGGGACTTTCTGGTAAAGGCAAATTACCGCGTGATCGAAGCCGCTGACGGCGAGGCCGCGCTCAATATCTTTTATAACGACAACGCCATCGACCTGATCATCCTGGACGTGATGATGCCCAAGATGGACGGCTGGGAGGTGCTGGAGGCCATCCGCAAGGTCTCCCGCGTGCCGGTGATCATGCTCACGGCGCGCGCGGAAGAGCGCGACGAACTGAAGGGCTTTTCGCTGGGCGTGGACGAATACGTCACCAAGCCGTTTTCGCCGCGCATCCTGGTGGCGCGCGTGGAGGCGCTGCTGCGCCGTACGAAGGACGCCAGACCGGAGCTCTTAAACGTGGGCGGCATCGAGATCAACAAGGCCGCGCATACCGTCACCATAGACGGCGCGCCGGTGGATCTCTCCTTTAAGGAATTTGAACTGCTCACCTACTTTGTGGAAAACCGCGGCCTGGCCCTATCGCGCGAGACCATATTAAACAACGTCTGGAACTACAATTACTACGGCGACGCGCGCACCATCGACACGCACGTGAAGAAGCTGCGCAGCAAACTGGGCCAAAAGGGCGACTACATCAAGACCATCTGGGGCATGGGGTACAAGTTCGAGGTGGAATAAATGAAGCATTCCCTGCGTCTGCACCACACCCTGATCCTGGCGGGCATGCTCGCCTTTATCACCCTGTCGCTGTTTCTGATCATCACCTTCGGCCTGGAGCCGTACGCGGTGCTGAACAAACGCAAGGACGTCAAGGACGCGGTCGCGCTGATCACGGCCTACGTGGACAGCGGCAGCGATACGACCAAGCAGCGCCTGAACGCGCTGGCGGCCCGCGACAACCTGGGCATCGGCATCTATGATCTGAGCTCCTTTCTGCCCTCCAGCGTCTATTCCAGCAATTACAATCTGGATACCGTCACCAGCCGCTTCCGCAGCTACATGATGGGAGAGCAGATCGTCGCGGACGAGATCTTTGAACGCACCGACGACTACGTGCTCTACCGCATCTTTGACAACCGCATGAGTGGGGACCAGATCGAGTGCATGGGGCTCTACAAGCGCAACGCCTACTTTATCACCACGTCCATAGCGGGTGTGCAGGAGTCCGTCAACATTACGGGGCAGTTTCTGCTGATGGTCGGCGGAGCCGGCCTGGTGATCGGCGCCGTCCTGATCTACTTCCTGTCCAAGCGTTTTACCGGACCCATCATCAGCCTGGCAAAGCTCTCCCAGCAGATCTCGGATCTGGACTTTTCCGGCGAATATCAAGGCAGGGAAGAAAACGAGATCGGCACCCTCGGCAAGAACATGAACCGGATGTCCGAGCGGCTGTCCGCCGCGATCGGCAAGCTGCAGCAGGCCAACGCCCAGCTGGAAAAGGACATTGCGGAAAAGACGCGCATCGACGAGAACCGCAGGGAACTGATCGCCAACATCTCGCATGAGCTGAAGACGCCCATCGCCCTGATCCAGGGATATTCCGAGGGCTTAAAGGACGGCATCGCGGACGGCGACAAAGAGAATATGGACTACTACTGCGACGTGATCGTCGACGAAGCCGGCAAGATGAACCATCTGGTCAAAAGCCTGCTGGCCCTGGACGAGATCGAATCCGGCATCGCCAAGCCGGAGATGGAGCGGTTCAATCTCGCGGACGTGATCCGCGGCGTGGCGCAGTCGTCTGCGCTGCTGATAAAGGACAAGGCGGTGGAGACTGTCCTGCACGTGCCGGAGGAGCTTTCCGTAGAGGCGGACGAGTTCCTGATAGAGGAGGTGCTGCAGAATCTTTTATCCAATGCCTGTCACTACGTGTCCGATCCGGGGACCATCACGGTGCGTGCGCAGATCACGCCCGCGGGCATGGCGAACGTCGCCATTCACAATACCGGCGACGAGATCCCGGAGGAGGCGCTTGCCAGGCTCTGGGAAAAGTTTTACAAGGTGGACAAGGCCAGAACGCGCAGCTACGGCGGGAGCGGCATAGGTCTCTCCATCGTGAAGGGCATCATCGCGCGGCACGACGGTTCCTGCGGCGTGCGCAATACGGGGGACGGCGTGGAATTCTGGTTTGAGATCAGAGCGCTTCCAGATCGATCTGATGCTGCTGAAAGAACTTTAACGTGAGACGGTCCCAGGCGTCACCGACGCTGCGCATCACCGAAAAGTCGGAGACCGCGGTCCCGGTGGTGAGGGTAAAGGTGTTCTCGTCAAAGCGGAGATTGAAGAACAGGCCGCTCACCTTGGCGGGATCGATGCTTTTGTCGATAGCGGCCAGCGTGCGGGTCAGATTTTCTTCGGAGAGCTTCAGCACGATGTGAAAGCTTTTGGGCAGTTCCTTCCCTTTTATGAGCTGTGTGCAGAAGCCGCGGACCGTGCCCCAGGTGACGTTGGTGCCGCCGTTTTCGGACGGGATCGCGCCGTCCACGGAGACCGTATAGGGCACGTTAAAGACCGCCTCCGAGAGCTGAAAACGGTCGAAGGTGTCCGAGAGGAACAGATGTCCGGCAAAGTCCTTGTTGGATGTGATCTTATAGGCAATCATAGCCTGAGTATAATCAGGACGGGAAAGAAGGTCAAGAATGATCGAAGACAAAAAGCCGCGCCTTTTGCTGCACAGCTGCTGCGGCCCCTGCTCCACGTCGGTGGTGACGCAGCTGGTGGAAAACTACAGCGTTACGGTGTTTTATTACAACCCCAATATCGGACCGGAGGAGGAGTACCGCCTGCGGCTGGAAAATCAGAAAAAGTTTCTGCGCGAATACGACCCTGCCGGCGCCGTCGGGTTTGTGGAAGGGGCCTATGACCCCGAACGCTTTTACGCGGTGGCCAGGGGGCTGGAGGCGGAAAAAGAAGGCGGCGCGCGCTGCACGGAATGCTTTAAGCTGCGCCTGGCGGAGACGGCCAGACGCGCCGCGGCGGACGGCTTTGACCTCTTTACCACCACGCTGACCGTGAGCCCGCACAAGAACGCGCCGCTGATCAACGCCATCGGCGGCGGGCTGGCCGAAGAGTACGGCGTTCCGTGGCTTTCTTCCGACTTTAAAAAGAAAGACGGCTACCTGCGCTCCATTAAACTTTCGAAAGAATACGGCCTGTACAGGCAGCATTATTGCGGTTGCATATTTTCCCTGAACGATATAAAATAAATAAGGTTAAGAACCCCTGTTGGAAAACAACGAATGTAGGAGGATTGTATAGAATGAAGGTTCTGGTTATCAACTGCGGCAGCTCGTCCTTAAAGTACCAGCTGATCGATTCCGTCACCGAAGAGATGGAAGCAAAGGGCCTGTGCGAGCGCATCGGTATCGACGGCAAGCTCACCCATCAGACCACCGGCAAGGACAAGTATGTCGTTGAAAGCCCCATGCCCGATCACAAGGCGGCCATGCAGCTCGTTATGGAAGCCCTGCAGGATCCGGATCACGGCGTGATCAAGAGCACGGATGAGATCGGTGCCATCGGCCATCGTGTCCTGCACGGCGGCCCCACCCTCACCACGCCCATGCTGGTGGACCAGCACGTCAAGGACGTCATCCGCGAGTGCTTCGATCTTGGCCCGCTGCACAACCCGGCCAACCTGATGGGCATCGAGGCCTGCGAGGACGCCATGCCCGGCAAGCCCAACGTGGTCGTCTTCGATACCACCTTTGGCATGGCCATGGACGAGAAGGCCTATCTCTATGCGATCCCTTATGAATACTATGAAAAGTACGGCGTCCGCCGCTACGGCTTCCACGGCACCAGC
>CACZPX010000266.1 GCA_902783095.1 uncultured Lachnospiraceae bacterium | reverse complement strand
TTTATAGAGATCGACAGAGCTTCTGACGGAACAAACTATCTTGTGATCCATTCCGGTTCGAGAAATCTCGGAAAACAGGTTGCGGAGATCTATCAGCAGCTTGCCGTGGATTTACATATGGGAAAGGAAAAATATTTCAAGGAAAGAGAAGAGATAATCAAAAGATACAAAGAGGAAGGACGTAAAAAAGAGATAGAACCCGCGTTAAAGGCACTTAAGAACTCATATGAAACTCAGGATCTTTTGGTTCCCGCAGATATCTGCTGGCTTTACGGAACCTTTTTGGAGGATTACTTACACGATGTTGAGATCTGCCAGCGCTTTGCAGTGCGCAACCGCGAGCTGATGGCGCGGATCCTGCTGGAGCGGACCGGCCTTGCCGGAACGGACGGCTTCCATACCGTGCACAACTATATCGATACGGAAGAGATGATCCTGCGCAAGGGCGCCATCGCGGCGCATGCGGGCGAGCGGGTGCTGATCCCCATCAACATGCGGGACGGTTCCGTGCTGGCCGTCGGAAAGGGCAATCCGGAGTGGAATTATTCCGCGCCGCACGGCGCGGGCAGGCTGTTGTCCCGCAGCCAGGCAAAGCAGACGCTGCGCATGGAGGAGTATCGGGCGGCCATGGCGGGCATCTATACCACGTCCGTCAACGAGGGGACCTTAGACGAGGCGCCCATGGCCTACAAGTCCCTGCAGGACATCATCGGCGTGATAGGGGAGTCCGTGGACGTGCTGGAGGTATTGAAGCCGATCTACAACTTTAAGGCGGACGGCCGCATGGGGGCGGGCATTTTGCGCTGACCGGAATTTGTCATTCAATCCGCGGCCGGAATGTGCTATACTGACAATGGTATAAGTTGTAATCATTCCGATCGAACAAAGGAGCAAACCTATGGCGGTCCAATGTCCAAGCTGCGGCGGACGGATGGTGTTTGACGTCTCGGCCCAGAACCTGCTGTGCACCTACTGCGGCAACCGGATGCACGTGCAGGCCTACGAGCAGAACAACGCCGCCCAGTACAGCAGCGATACCTACAATGCCAATCTCTACACCTGCCGCAGCTGCGGCGCGGAACTGATCGCGCCGGACGAGCAGACGGTGGCCTACTGCGCTTACTGCGGCGGCGAGGCCTTTTTGTATCAGAAGAACACGCCACTGACGCGTCCGCAGCGCATCATACCGTTTCAGCAGACCAAAGACCAGGCCAAGCAGGCCTTTGAGAACGCCTTAAAGGGCAAGTTCTACGTGCCCAAGGAACTGAAACAGGCGGAATTTCTGGACACCTTCCACGGCATCTACCTGCCCTACTGGAACATCGAGGCGGAGGTCCCCGAGCGGGAGATCCTGCTGGAGGGCACCAAGAATTACACCAGGGGACGCTACGACTATCACGAGGACTATGTGATCTCGGCGGACATCGGCGGATCGGTCTCGGCCATCCAGTACGACGCGTCCGAGGCCTTTGACGATACCATCGCCAACGAGATCGCCCCGTTTGAACGGCGGGACGAGCGGGTCTTCGCGGAGGGATATCTGGCGGGCTTTTACTCCGACCGGCCCACCACCCGCCCGGAACAGTACTACGAGGAGGCCGCGCAGGTGGCCATCGATTCCGTGTATAAGGAGATCGAGCTGCAGACGCCGGGCGTGAACCTGAAGCTGCCCAAGGCGGAGGGGCAGAAGGCCCAGGTGGGGCCCTACAACATGAAGACCTCCGTGTCGCTGCTGCCGGTCTGGTTTCTGACCTGGCGCAGGGGCGACCGCGTGGCCTATTCGGTGATGAACGGGCAGAACGGCAAGATGGCCATGGACCTGCCGGTCAACCGCGGGCAGTTTTTCCTGGTGTCGCTGATCATCGCCGTGGTCGTCTTCGCGGCGCTCACGGTGGCCTCCGGCTTTATCACGCCCAAGATCGCGGCGGCTGCGGCCGGCCTGTTTCTGGTGATCTCCTCCTTTACGCTGCAGCGGGAGCTGCGCAAGATCTACCTGAAGGAGAATCACGTTTACGATTACGGCGATACCAGAAGCAGCGTCAAGAAGGAGAAGCGCCGCGTCGGGAACAAGAGCCATCTAAACCTGGGAGGCGCCAAAAACGGCCTGATCTTCCTGTTTATGGTGATCTTTATCGCACCGTCCGTGGTGCTGTCGCTGCTGGGCGGTTTTATGAGCAGCGGCAAGCTGATCTTTGTGGTGCTGACCGTGATCCAGGCGATCCTATCCATTAAGATCGTACGGCGGACGAACGGGGTGGCCAGGAAGACCGCGGTCATTCCCGCCATCCTGGCACCGCTCATCCTGGCGGCGGGGCTTATGATCTTCCGCAGCAATCCCGCGGCGGACTACTGGTATTACGGAACGGCTATCGGCTGCCTGATCGGCATGGTGGTCAACTGCCTGTCAGCCGTCAACTATTTCAACTACCTGACCACACGGCCGGTGCCGAATTTCTTCAGAAGGGAGGGCGCGAACAATGCGGCGGACTAAGCTTTTTGCTGCGGCTGCAGCGCTTGTGATGATGCTCCTTCCCCTGTTTGCCGTCACGGCGCGCGCCGAGGACCTGTCCTATACCGCGGAGAGCGGCTACAGCGCCTACATCCGCGACGACGCGGATCTTCTGACGGACGAGGAGGAGACCCGGCTGATGGAGCGCTTAAAGACGGCGCTCGAATACGGCGGCGCGGCGGTCGTGACCACCGACTACAATACCGGCTCGGCGGACAGCTACGCCCGGAGCGCCTACCGGGATTATTTCGGTACGGCGAGCGGCACGCTGTTCCTGGTCGATATGGACAACCGCTATCTGCAGTTTTTCTCGGACGGCAGCAACTACCGGGTGCTCACGACCAGCAAGACGAACGAGATCACGGACAACGTGTATCAGTATGCTTCGGACGGCGATTACTTTACCTGCATCGACACGGCCTTTGCCCAGGCGGTCACGGTGCTCTCCGGCGGAAGGATCGTCACGCCCATGCGCTACGTGACGAACGCGATCTTTGCCGTCGGCCTGGCGCTTTTGGTCAATATATGGCTGGTGGTGCGCCAGCGTAAAAAACCGGATCCTTCCCGCATCGTGGACACCATGGGGCAGATCCACCGCGGCGCCGTGCGGCGCGTGAACGTCCGCATGACCAACCAGCGCAGGACCCGCCACGTGGAGAGTTCCGGCGGCCGGGGCGGCGGAGGCGGCTTCTCCGGCGGCGGCGGAGGCGGCGGAAGCTCGGGCGGCGGAGGCGGCCACAGTTTTTGACGGTTTTACGAAAACACCTGGGGAGTTGGGATAACTGAGATTGCGACGTTTACCTGCGGATAAAAGAATAGTTGCGGCCCTGACCGCAGCCCTGCTGCTGTTTGCCGCATTGCCGGCATGGCCGGCGCTGGCGGCAGTTCCGGAGCGCCCTGTTCCGGCATTTGAGGCGCCCGAGGCTGTGGCGCAGCTGGAAGCTTCCGCCCCTGCAAAGGAAGCCGGATCGGCCGGACACGCGGCAGCGGTTCGGGACGGCGGCCGTCAGGCGGTGGCGTTTCAGCAGACGGACCGCCGCTGGCGGGACATCCCGTACGGCTACGGCAACCGCCGCGGGACGGTACAGGCCTACCTGGGGGTAGGCGACGCACACGGCGAGGGCTCCGGCTGCGGCGTCTTTGCCTTTGCGAACGCGTACAATTACCTGAGCGGCAGGCTGATCGGACCGGCGCATCTGGCGGAGTTTGCCATAAAGCATCACTTCCGTGCGGACGGCAGCGGCACCACGGAAGGGCTGGTGAAGTCTTTCTGTGAGCGGGAAGGGGATTTTTACGGGATCGAGTTTGTGCGCAAGGCGACAAAGCTCTCAAAGATCCGGCAGGATCTGGCGGAAGGCGCGGCGGCTGTGGCGCATCTGGACGGTCATTACGTGGCCGTGGTCGATTACGATCCCGCGACGGACCGTTACCTGGTGCTGGATTCCGCGGCGGACGCCGCGCGCGGGACGGCGCCGGACGGCGTGCGCTGGCTTACGGAGGCGGACTTTGACGGCGTGATGCAGCTGAAGAACACAGACAGCCCGCTGCAGGTGTTCCGCCTGAAAGCGGTGCAAAGCCCGTCTGCGGGACCCGCGTAAAGCTGCCGTCTGGAAATGCCGCGGCGGAACGGAAGTTTGTCCGGCGGCCTGAAAAACAGAACGTCCACCCGTTTGGGGACAATGATAAAAGGAGATAATGCGATGAAACTGATCAACACGGAAAAGGCGCCCGGCGCCATCGGCCCCTATGTTCAGGGTTATGTAGTAGGAAACATGGTCTATACCAGCGGTCAGATCGGCGTGGATCCGGCCACCGGCGCTGCCCCCGAGGGCATTCAGGCGCAGGCGGAGTGGAGCTGCAAGAACGTGGCGGCCATCCTGGAAGCCGGCGGCTCCGATTTGGAGCACGTTGTCAAGACCACCTGCTTTATCGCGGACATGGGCGACTTTGCGGCCTTCAACGAAGTCTATGCGAAGTATTTTGTGAATAAGCCCGCCCGCAGCTGCGTGGCAGTCAAGACGCTGCCCAAGAACCTGCTGTGCGAGATCGAAGCGATCGCGGAGCTGAAATAAGGCGTTCGCGGAATGAGAAGCCCCCTGACGGCAGCCGGCCGGCAGGGGGCTTTCCTTTTCAGATCTGCTTGCGGACCACGCGGTATTCGTCGCCGTCGCGGAAGAAGGGGCAGGTTTTGTACTGCGTGTTCTCCAGACGCCACAGATCGTCCTCGTCCATTTCCACGTCGCAGTAGTAAGCTTCGTCGTCTTCGTCCCAGGTGTAATAGGCGCAGTAATCGCAGATCATGATCTCTCCTTGTTTTTTTCTCTTTTCGGATTGTTTGGCTGTGTTACCGGCGGCGGGCACGCTGCACGCGCGAGAGCGACTAAGCTCGCCTGCCGAACTGACGGACAAGCGCTTTCCTGCGCGAACTCGCTGCGCTCAGACAACGCTCGGAAAGCGCTGTCAGTTCGTTGCCTCGCCAAGGGCTCTCGCGATGTGCAGCAGCTGCCTCGCCTGCCGGAACAGCAGTATACCCTTGTACGAAATAAGTTGCTCAGAATCCTCACAGAGGATCACGCTAAAGCCATAAGTGAACACGAAGAACCGTCCCCGGGGTTCATTTTGGTAAATAAAACGCCCCATACGGTCTGTACGGGGCGCGGTTCCTGCGGGGGTGTCTTACTTCAGGATGTAGATGCCGCCGATGAACGGGAGCTCCTTGGCCTTGCCGAGGATCGCATAGACAAAGCCGATCAGGGAAAGCGCGGCGAAGACCGCTTCGCAGACCCACATGACGATGCGGAAGACGACGCCCACATACGGAATGAGACCCAGCAGACCGAGCACCAGACCTACGGCGGCTTCGGCGATGCACAGGATCAGGCCCTGATTGGCGTGAAACTTGGCATAGGCGGAATTCTTCGCCGCAAAAACGGGGATCAGTACCAGAATGCCGATGTAGGACAGGATGGCCATGACCTTGTTCTGCGCGATATCCTGCGGATGGAAGCTTTCGGTGTAATCTGCCGTATTGAAGAATTTGTCAACTGTCTGATTCATATCTGCCATTGGTTTATGCTCCTTCAAGGTGATAATCAGATTATGTCACAAACCCACGGGGAATACAAGTGCGATTCAAAAAAAATCGCGTCGGATTCGGAGAAAACCGGGCGTGCCGGGACGGGCAGGACAGTCCGGGCAAATCTGCTGAAAGTAAGAATAATGAAGCAAATATTGTAAGGAAGGTTTCTTGGAAATCTTCGTATTTAAAAGCAAATATCAGTTGCCCGAAGGGGGTGAGTTTGATATGATTACACCATCTTTTTACGTTTTTTCGATGGGTAATCTAAAGAGAAGGAGAAGACCAGATGGCGACTTTTATCACTGAACCTTCGCACACTTTTAACGAATATCTTCTGATCCCCGGATACTCTTCCGCAGAGTGCGTTCCGGCCAACGTCAGCCTGAAGACCCCGCTCGTCAAATTCAAAAAGGGAGAGGATCCCGCCATCACCATGAACATCCCGATGGTCTCTGCCATCATGCAGTCCGTTTCCGGAGAGAAGCTTGCCGTTGCGCTTGCCATTGAAGGAGGCGTTTCGTTTATTTACGGGTCGCAGTCCGTTCAGGATGAGGCCGCGATGATCGCCCGCGCCAAGGCCACCAAGGCCGGTTTTGTAAAGAGCGACAGCAACGTCCATCCGGACGATACGCTGGCGGACGTGATCGCGCTGACCAAGCGGACCGGTCATTCCACGATCGCCGTGACCGAGGACGGCACGGAGGACGGCCGCCTGGTGGGTATCGTAACGAGCCGTGACTACCGTGTGAGCCGCATGTCTCCGGATCTGAAGGTCCGCGAGTTCATGACACCCTTTGAAAAACTGATCTGGGCCAAAGAGGGCACCACGCTCTCCGAGGCGAACGATATCATCTGGGACAACAAACTGAATTCCCTGCCCATCATCAGCGACGACGGAAAGCTCTGCTATATGGTCTTCCGCAAGGACTACGATTCCCACAAGCAGAACCCCAACGAGCTTCTGGACGCCCACAAGCGCTACGTGGTGGGCGCCGGCATCAACACCCGCGACTATGAGGAACGCGTGCCCGCCCTGCTGGCCGCCGGCGCGGACGTGCTGTGCATCGACTCTTCCGAGGGCTTTTCCGAGTGGCAGCGGCGCACCATCGGCTGGATCCGCGAAAAGTACGGCGATACCGTCAAGGTAGGCGCCGGCAACGTGGTGGACGCGGAGGGCTTCCGCTTTCTGGCGGAGTGCGGTGCGGACTTTATCAAGGTTGGCATCGGCGGCGGTTCCATCTGCATCACGCGCGAGACCAAGGGCATCGGCCGCGGCCAGGCCAC
>CACZPX010000265.1 GCA_902783095.1 uncultured Lachnospiraceae bacterium | reverse complement strand
CAGGGGAAGGTGCTGGCCGCCTACCGGTTTGAGGATTACTGGGAGGACGTGGGCACCTTAAAGACCTACTGGGAAGCCAACATGAAGCTGTTAAAGGCGGAGCCGGACTTTGACCTGTACGACCGGAACCGCAGGATCTATACCAAGACCAACAATCTGCCGCCGCAGTACCTGGCGCAGAACGCCGTGGTGGAAAATTCCATCATCAGCGAGGGCTGCGAGGTGTACGGCACCGTCAAGCACAGCGTGCTCGGCCCGGACGTGACGGTGGAAGAAGGCGCCGTGGTCACGGATTCCGTGCTGATGAAGGCCGTGACCATCAAGGCCGGCGCCGTGGTGGACAAGGCCATCATCTCCGAGAACACGGTGGTGGGTGAAAACGCCGTGCTGGGCGTTGGCGAGTACGCCGACAGCCGCCTGGACAAGCGCGTGTACAACTGCGAGCTGGTGACGGTGGACGAGGACACCGTGATCCCGCCCGGCGTAAAGGTGGGCAGGAACACGGCCATCTCCGGCGTGACGCAGGCGAAGGACTATCCGAACGGCCTGCTGGAGTCCGGCGGGTACATCATTAAGGCGAGGGCCTGACAAAGGAGGGTGACATCATGAAGATGGTTGGCATCATATTGGCCGGCGGACGGACCAGCAGCATGGGAGATCTGACCAAACGGCGTGCGGACGCGGCGCTTCCGATCGGCGCCTGCTACCGCGCGATCGACTTCTCCCTCACCAACATGGTCAGCTCCGGCATTGAAAACGTGGCGGTCGTGGCGCAGAGCGCATCCGGTTCGCTGAACGATCACTTAAGTCAGGCGCAGTGGTGGGGCTTCGGCCGCAAGCGCGGCGGTCTGCATCTGATCAACCCGACCATTACGCCGGAGCATCAGGAGTGGTACCGCGGCACGGCGGACTCCATCTGGCAGAATCTGCGCACGCTGGAAAAATTCAACGAGCCGTACGCGGTGGTGGCCTCCGGCGACGGCATTTACAAGCTGAACTATGAAAAGGTGCTGGAACAGCACGAGCGTACCGGCGCCGACGTGACCGTGGTCTGCGTAAAGCAGTATCCCGGCGCCATTTTAAGCCGCTACGGCCTGGTGGACGTGGCGGAGGACGGCCGTGTGCTGCGCTTAAAGGAAAAATCCGAAAACGAGACGGAGGGCCTGATCTCCTGCGGCATTTACCTGCTGCGCAGGGAAGCGCTGATGAAGCTGGTGACCGAGTCCGTGGAGGCGGGCAAGTACAGCTTTGTGAAGGACGTACTGGTGCCCATCGTGGAAAACCGGAAGGTCTACGCCTACGTGCACGACGGCTACTGGAAGAACGTGGCCTACAAGGACAACTACTACGAGGCCAACATGGACCTGTTAAAGCCGGACGTCCGCCGCGAGCTGCTGGAGACCGAGCCGCTGGTGCTGACCAGGCCCGGCGACGAGCCGCCGGCCCGCTACGGCGAGAAGTCTTCGTTAAAGAACAGCCTGGTGGGCAACGGCGCCGTGGTGAACGGCGAGGTCTGCTGCTCCGTCCTGTTCGACAACGTGACGGTGGGCGAAGGCAGCCGGATCGTGGATTCGCTGCTGCTGCCCGGCGTGAAGGTGGGCAAAAACTGTGTGCTGGAAAACTGCATCATCAACTCCCGTACGGAGATCCCGGACGGGACCGTGATGAAGGACTACGGCAGGGAATAATTTTTTAAGGACACTGGATGAAACTGATCGTTGGACTGGGAAACCCGTCCGAAAGGTATGCGCACACCCGGCACAACCTGGGCTTTGACGCCGTTGACGAGCTGGCAAAGATCCTGGGCTGCCGGGTGGACAGGCGCGAGAAGAAAGCGTTGACGGGGTCGGCGTTCTACCGCGGAGACAAGCTGATCCTGGCCAAGCCGCAGACGTACATGAACCTGAGCGGCGAGAGCGTCCGTCCGCTGATGGACTATTACCGCATCGCGGCGGAGGATCTGCTGGTGCTGGTGGACGACGTCAACCTGGACGTCGGCGCGCTGCGCATCCGGCGCGGCGGCAGCGACGGCGGGCACAACGGCCTGAAAAACATCACCGAGAACCTGGGGACCAAGGACTACGCCCGGATCCGGATCGGCGCAGGGGCGCCGCCGGCGGGGGGCATGATCGATTATGTACTGTCCGGGTTTTCCGCGGAAGATCGGAAGATCATTGACGAGACGGTCCTGGCGGCAGCCGAGGCCGCGCTTGTGTTTTGTGCGGAAGGCGTGGACGTCGCCATGAACCGCTATAACGGGAGGAAAAGGGGAAGTACGGGTGACGAAAAAGTTTAAGAGCCCCCTCTCCGAAGCAAGAGGATTTACGGAGTGCCGGCAGGCCCTGGAGCGCAAACAGGGCCCGGCGGCACTTTCGGGCTGTCTGGATTCCGAACTGGTGCATATGGCCGTGGAGCTGACGGAGGGGTATCCCATCCGGCTGCTGGTCGCGGGGACCGAACAGAAGGCCGCCGAGATGGCGGAGGACGCGGCGTGCTTTGGCGAAGACACGGTGGTCTTTCCGGCCAAGGACCTGCTGTTTTACCAGGCGGACGTTTCGGGCAAGCTGATCACGGCGCGCCGCATGAGCGCGATCAAGCATATCGTAACGGAAGGACGCGGGCTGGTCATCACGACCATAGACAGCCTGCTGGAACGGCTGCGCCCCGCGGAGCTGGTGCTCGCCTCTGTGATAGAGGTGGAGAGCGGCAGCGTGACGGACATGGAGGCGCTTTTGGAGAATCTTGCGGCCGCGGGTTTTGAACGGGTGCCGCAGGTGGAGGGCCGCGGCCAGTTTTCGGTGCGCGGCGGCATTGTGGACGTCTATCCGCTCACGGACGAGTTCCCCATCCGCATAGAGTTCTGGGACGACGAGGTGGACTCCATCCGCACCTTTGACCCCGAGACGCAGCGCTCCGTGGACAGCCTGGAACAGGCCGTCATCTACCCCGCTAACGAGGCTGCCCTGCGGGCAAAGGGGGAAGAGGTCTCTTTTCTGGACTATCTGCCGGCCGACGTGCCGGTGCTGCTGGACGACCCGGCCAGGCTGTACGAGCGGGCGCTGGCCGTGACGAAGGAATATCAGGAGAGCATGGTGCACCGCCTGGAAGAGGGCTACAGCACGGCGGAAGACGTGCCGGTGCTGTATTCCGTGGAAGAGGTGTTCGAGATGCTCTCGCGGCCGCGCACGGTGGCGCTCACCGGCATCGGCCAGGCCTCCGAGGGCTTTAAGCCGAAGCTGGCCTTCACGGTGCAGGCGCAGACCGTGCCCTCCTACCAGGGCCAGTTCATGACGCTGGTCGCCGACCTGAAGGGCTGGAAAAAGGAAAAGGCCCGCGTGGTGCTGCTGGCGGGGTCTTCTACCCGCGCAAAGCGGCTGGCGGCGGACCTTCTGGAATACGACGTGGACGCGATCTACACGGAGGAACCCGGCGTGGAGGCGATCCCCGGCAGGGTGCTGGTCCTCTCCGGCAACCTGCACAAGGGCTTCGGCTATCCCATGCTGCGGTTTTACGTGATCTCCGAGGGCGACCTGTTCGGCCGCAAGGCGGCAAAGCGCAGGCGCGCCGCGCAGAAGGAGGGCACGCAGATCTCGGACTATACCGAGCTTTCCGTGGGCGATTACGTGATCCACGAAAATCACGGCCTGGGGCTGTACAACGGGACCACGCGCATCGAGCGGAACGGCGTGACCCGCGACTATATGAAGATCACCTACGGGGACGGCGGCGTGCTGTACATCCCCGTGACGCAGATGAACCTGGTGCGCAAGTACGCGGACAAGGACGCGGACCACGCGCCCAAGCTCAACCATTTGGCCGGCAACGAGTGGCACCGCACCAAGACGCGCGTCAAGCGCGCGGTGCAGGAGATCGCGGAGGACCTGGTGCGCCTGTACGCCGTGCGCGCGGGGACGACCCGGCACGCCTACGGGCCGGATACCGTGTGGCAGCGGGAGTTTGAGGAGCAGTTCCCCTACGAGGAGACGCGGGATCAGATCGCGGCCATAGAGGCGACCAAGGCGGACATGGAGAGCGACAAGATCATGGACCGCCTGATCTGCGGCGACGTGGGCTTCGGCAAGACGGAGATCGCCATCCGCGCGGCGTTCAAGGCCGTGCAGGAAGGGCGGCAGGTGGCCTATCTGGTGCCGACCACCATTCTGGCGCAGCAGCATTACAACACCTTCCGCGAACGACTGCAGCATTACCCGGTCACCATCGAGCTTTTGTGCCGCTTTAAGACGGCGGCGGAGCAGAAGAAGACCGTGGAGGAATTAAAGCGCGGCATGGCCGACATCGTGATCGGCACGCACCGCCTGCTCTCCAAGGACGTGGGTTTTAAGAACCTGGGCCTGCTGGTGATCGACGAGGAACAGCGCTTCGGCGTGGCGGATAAAGAAAAAATTAAGAAATTAAAAGAGGATGTTGATGTATTATCATTGACAGCGACGCCGATCCCCCGTACGCTCCATATGAGCCTGATCGGCGTGCGGGACATGAGCGTCTTAAAGGAGGCGCCCATAGACCGGCTGCCCATCCAGACCTACGTGATGGAATACCACGACGAGATCGTGCGGGAGGCCATCGAGCGGGAGCTTGCCCGTAACGGCCAGGTCTACTTTGTATATAATAAGGTACACAGCATCGCCGACATGACGGCGCACGTTCAGCAGCTCGTGCCGCAGGCACGGGTGGCTTTTGCGCACGGTCAGATGAAGGAGCATGAGCTGGAGCAGATCATGCTGGACTTTATCAACGGCGACATCGACGTGCTGGTGTCCACCACCATCGTGGAGACGGGGCTGGACATCTCCAACGTCAACACCATCCTGATCCACGACGCGGACCGTTTCGGACTGGCGCAGCTCTACCAGCTGCGCGGGCGCGTGGGGCGCTCCAACCGCACGGCCTACGCCTTTCTGTTCTACCGGCGGGACCGCATGTTAAAGGAGACGGCGGAAAAACGGCTGATGGCCATCCGCGAGTACACGGAGCTCGGCAGCGGCATCCGCATCGCCATGCGCGATCTGGAGCTGCGCGGCGCGGGCACGCTTTTGGGCGCGGAACAGCACGGCAACATGGAGGCGGTCGGCTACGACCTGTACTGCAAGCTTTTGGGCATCGCCGTTAAGGAGGCCAAGGGCGAAAAGCGCACGGTGGCCGAGTTTGAGACGGCGATGGATCTGGATATCGACGCCTTCCTGCCGGAAAACTACATTAAAAACGAGACGCAGCGCCTGAACGTCTACCAGCGCATCGCCGGCATCGAGACCGACGAGGACCTGATGGACATGCAGGACGAGCTGATCGACCGCTTTGGCGAGGTGCCCAAGTCCACGCAGCAGCTGCTGCGCGCGGCGCTGGTCAAGGCAAAGGCGCACCGGGCCTGGGTGGAGGAGATCGCGGGGAACGTGGACAGCGTCCGCTTTGTGATCAACGAAAAGGCGCCGGTGGACACGGCGGCCATCGCGCCGCTTCTGGCCCGCTACCGCGGCAATCTGAAGGTGTCGCTCGGCGGAAAGAACAGTTTTGTCTACACGGACAGAAAGAAGGAACTGCACACCGGCATGGATCTTCTGGCCAGGACCGAGGAGATCGTGACGGATATCGCCGCCCTGATGACGGCGGATACGGAGGCATGATATGCTGGATTTCGAAGAGGAATTAAAGAAGTTCAAACCCAGCAAGGAGCTGGAGAACGCGGAAGACGCGATCATGAACATGAACATGCAGGATATGACCGATATCATGCAGGAGATCTTAAAGGATAAGGGACAGGGATAATGATCTGCTACCGCTGCGGCAGTGTGCTCGGCGCGGGGAAGCACTGCCTTCACTGCGGCGCCAACATCGCCATTTACAAAAAGATCATACGCACCTCCAATGCGTACTACAACGCCGGCCTGGAAAAAGCAAAGGTCCGGGATCTTTCGGGTGCCATAAAAGACCTGACCAGGGCTCTGGAGTACGACAGGAAGAACATTCCGGCCCGCAACCTGCTGGGCCTGGTCTTCTATGAGATCGGCGAGACCGTGGAGGCGCTCTGCCACTGGGTCGTGAGCAAAAACCTGCAGCCGCAGAAGAACCTTGCGGACGAATACTTAAACGAGGTGCGCAGCGACAGGCGGAAGCTCGAGGCCATGAACCAGGCCATAAAGGGCTACAACCAGGCGCTGGAGGCCGCATCGCACGAGGCGACGGACCTGGCGGTGATCCAGCTGCGCAGCACGCTCTCCGCGCACCCGCACATGGTGAAGGCCTACGAGTTGCTGGCGCTTTTGTACATCCGGGACGAGGAGTACTCCAAGGCCGGCAAGCTCTTAAAGAGCGCACTGATGATCGACAAGGGCAGCGTCACCTGCCGCCGCTACCTGCAGGAGATCTCCGGCAAGGTGAGCCGCCGCAAGGGCAAGGAAGAGCGCTTTAACGAGGAACAGCTGCGGCTGGCCGGCGAAGAGGTGCTGGTGCCCACCTATAAGGAAAAATCCCGCGTGCTGCAGTTCGTGCTCGGCGCGCTTTTGGGCGCCGCCGTCACGGCCGGGACCTGGTTCTTTTTGATCCGGCCGTCCACGGAGCGGTCCGTAAGCTCGGGCTTGAATCAGTACGAGATCTCCTATAAAGAGCGCATCGAGAACAAGGACACCGACATCGCCAGACTGGAGGAGGAACTGACCGCCATCCGGGACGAGCTCGCCGTCAACACAAAGCAGATGGAGATCTTCACCGGCGACGACGGATCCATCACCAACTACAACCGGATCCTGGACGCGCTGGTCCTGTATCAGGGCGAAAAGTGGGAGGACCTGGCGGAACTGTACGAAAAGATCAACCCCGCGGTGGTGGACTCCGCGGCGTTTCTGTCGGTCTATGACAGCCTGGGCACGTTCCTAAACAGCGACGAGCTGCTGGACAAGATCATGGAGGAGGGCGTCACCGCCTTCAACACCTATAAATACGCGCAGTGCCGCAAGATCTG
>CACZPX010000264.1 GCA_902783095.1 uncultured Lachnospiraceae bacterium | reverse complement strand
CGCCGGCGTCCGTCCGGTGGGCGGCGCTCTCCTGGTATTCTTTTGTGACGGCGTCGGCCTTTTCCGCCATGCGCTCCGGCTCCTCCAGGATCAGAACGTCGGAGGCGGTGATATAGTCGAGCAGGGACGCGCTCTCATCGCCCAGCTCGTCCACGGGATAGATATGGATGCCGGAGGTATTTTCCAGACTGCGCTGGGTCTCGGAGTCGAAGAAGCGGATGGAATCGATCTCATCGTCGAAAAACTCAATGCGGACCGGTGTTTCTTCGGTGACCGGGAAGATATCCAGGATCCCGCCGCGCAGGGAAAACTCGCCGGGCATACGGGTGATGCTTTCCCGCTCGTAGCCGAGCGCGACCAGTTTTTTGATCAGAACGTTCGGCTCCATGATATCGCCCGGCTTCAGCCGCACGATACTTTCGGACAGGTGAAGTGGCGAGATGAGCCGGCAGAGCAGCGCGTCAATGGTGGTGACGACAAGCGCGTCTTTCTCCTCGACAAGAGCGCGCAGCGCCGTTACCCGCTGGCGGGAGAGCAGGGAGCCGCGCACGTCGGCCCCGGCAAAGAGCAGGTCGCGGGCCGGATACAGCAAAGGAACGCGCGAACCGAAGGCGGCGGCGTCATCCGCTATCTCGCGGGCGCGGACTTCATTGTAGGTAATATAGAAAATACGGTGCGGGGAACCGTCCGATGTGCCCAGCTCCAGAGAGAAGTGAACGGCAGCCGATTCGCTTAAGCCGGACACGCAAACAGGGGCCTTCTCCGTAAAGAGGGCCCTTCCCATAGCGTCGTATTCGGCAAGTCTTGCCAGGGAGGTGTTAAAGTTTTTCGCCATCCGGCTTTATCCTTTGGTTATAGCTGTTCATGGCGGCGCCCAGACCGTTTTTTACGGCCAGCAGCGCGGCCCGGGCTGCGCGTTCTTCCGCTTCACCGGCTGCTTTCTGCTCGGCGGGGGAGAGGTGCTTTAAAACAAAGTCGACTAGATCCATGCCCTCGGGCTGCAGCCCCACGCCGATCCGGATGCGGGGGAACTGATCCGATCCGAGGCGTTCTATGATGTTCTTTAAACCGTTGTGTCCGCCGGCGCTGCCGCCCTTTCGGATGCGGAGCTGCCCGAGCGGGAGATTGACGTCATCGCAGATGACAAGGACGTCTTCGGGGGCGATCTTATAGTAGGCGGCAAGCGGTGCAAGGCACTCGCCGCTTAAATTCATAAAGGTCAGCGGCTTGACAAGCAGGAGCTTTTCCCCTTCATAAAAGGCGTTCCCGGTCAGTCCTCCGCTGCGGTTTATGTAAACGCGTGTGTCCAGCAGGCGGGCCAGCTCGTCAATCGCGTGCCAACCCACATTGTGGCGTGTCAGATCGTATTTGTCTCCGGGATTCCCCAGACCGGCTATCAGTTTCATGCGCTCCATCCTTGTTTTATGCCGGCGGCGCCGGCGATACGGCGCTATCATAGCACAAAAAAGAAGCGGCGGCAACCGCCGCGCCGCATTGTTCTTGCAGAAGGGTGGTTTACAAAAAGACACGGAAAGTGTATGATACAGATATTGAAAGGAGTGCCTTTTATGCGGAAGATCAATGGAAAATGGCTTTTTATGATAGGAATTCTGGCCGCTTTGGGCTTTGTCATTTCCGGCTGCAGCTTCGGCAGCTGCCAGGATATGGAAGTGAGCGGGAGCGTGGGCAAAAAGACCGTGGAGTGGCAGGCCGGCGAGCTGACGGTTGAAAATATCTATGTGAAGACGGGTGCTTTGAGCAGCGGCCCGCAGATCGAGCTTTTGTCCGACGGCGGAACGGCGCGGGCGGAGATCGAAGCGCAGGACGGCCTCCTGAATGCGATCGTGGTTAAAACGAATAACGGATCGTTAAGAATCTATGCTGCCTCCGACAGAACCTATATCACGACGTCACCGGTTACGATCCGCCTGTACAATTATCAGTTTGAAAAACTGCGTTTTTCCGGCGACTGTCAGGTGACGGACAGAGTGGGGCTGGGCACCCCGGAAAAGGATCTGGAGATCATCATGGTGGGAGCCTGCTCCCTGAAGAGCCCGCTGCTGCAGGCGGGAAAACTGACCGCGGATATCAGCGGAGCCAGCACATTGACAGCGGAGCAGATGCGAACGGATCGCTTTAAACTGGACTTGAGCGGGGCCAGTACGCTTTCCTGTAAGGACTGTGAGGTCACGACCAAATCCGACTGGAGTTTAAGCGGAGCGTCCACCCTGACGCTGGCCGGCAAGGGCAACGATCTGTTCGCGGTTTTAAACGGTGCCTCCACCGTAAAAAGCTTCGATTTCGAACAGCAGACCTGTGTGATCACCGTGAGCGGTTCCTCCACCATGGAACTGAATGTTGTTCAGAGTCTTGGCGGCAGCATCCTGCGCAGCTCTGCCGTTTATTATAAGGGAGATCCCGAGACGATGACCGAGGTCGGCAGCACCGGCAAACTGGAGAAAAAGTAGAGGAAACAGAAAGATGAAAAAAATTGCGATCATAACCGGCGCGTCCAGCGG
>CACZPX010000263.1 GCA_902783095.1 uncultured Lachnospiraceae bacterium | reverse complement strand
GATGTCCGACTTAGAGGAGATGGGCCTGATCGTCAAGCCGCATACCTCGGCCGGCAGCATCCCCACGGACAAGGGCTACCGCCTGTATGTGGACGAGCTGATGGAGCGGGATAAGCAGCTGCCTGCCGTCAAGACCGGCGGAGACGAGCTGATCATCAAGCGGGTGGACCGTCTGGAGGAACTGCTGATGCAGATGGCCAGGATCCTGGCGGAAAATACCAAGTACGCCACCATGGTATCGGGCCCCAAGTATTCCAGCAACGTGCTGAAATTCATCCAGCTGTCCAAGCTGGAGGAACACAAGCTCCTGGCGGTGATTGTCTTTACGGGCAACATCATCAAGAACCACATCATCGGCATCGATGAGACGCTCGCGGACGAGGAAGTCCTAAACCTCAACCTGCTCTTAAACAACGGTCTGAACGGCCTGAGCATCGGCGAGATCAACCTGGGGGTCATCTCCAAACTCAAGGAAGAGGCCGGCGACAAGCGGCGGATCGTGGAAAAGGTGCTGGACGCGGTGGCCTCCACCGTGGACAACGAGGAAGTGAAGGTCTTCACCAGCGGCACGCCGAACATCTTCCAGTATCCGGAACTGTCCGGCGGCGACCGTGCGAGCGAGCTGATCTCCACGCTGGAAGACAAGGACGACCTGCATACGGTGCTGGGCGACCTGCCGGCCCTGCAGGACAAACACGAGATCAAGGTCTTCATCGGCGACGAGGTCCCGGTGGAGTCCATGAAGGACTGCAGCGTGGTGACCGCCACCTACGAGCTGGCGAGCGGCGTACAGGGCAAGATCGGCATCATCGGACCGAAGCGCATGGATTACGAAAAGGTGGTCGCCACGTTAAAGGATACCATGTCGCAGCTGGACGTGATCTTTAAGGAAGAGCAGAACGAAAAATAAAACGCTGCGGCGTTGGAAGAAGGGAACATAAGGTGTTGACAGAAGAGGAAAGAAAAGATCTCCCCGAAGAGGAGACGGCAGATAGAGAGACGGCGGCCGAACAGGACGCGCAGCAGACGGCGGAGGAGAACGCCGGGGCGGCGGAGCCGGAGACCGAACAGGAAGCCGAAAAAGAGGCGGAGGAGCCGGAAACGGCGGAACCCGAAAAGGCGGAACCCGAAAAGGCGGAGCCCGGCAAGACGGCAAAGAAGAAGTTCTGGAAATCGAAGGAAAAGGCAGCCGAGCCGGACGAACGCGACAAAAAGATCGCGGAGCTTACGGATCAGTACAAGCGTACCATGGCGGAGTTCGACAACTTCCGCAAACGCACCGAAAAGGAGAAGGCGGCCCGCTTTGACATGGGCATCCGCAGCGTGGCGGAGAAGATCCTGCCGGTGGTGGACAATTTCGAACGCGGCATCGCGGGGCTTACCGAGGAGCAGAAGGCGGACGCCTTCGCGGCCGGCATGATCAAGACCTATAAGCAGATGACGGACGTCCTGGAGCAGATCGGCATCGTCCCGATCGAAGCCCTGGGCAAGCCGTTCAACCCGGACCTTCACAACGCGGTGATGCATATCGAAGACGAGACCGTGGACGAGAACACCGTGGTGGAGGAGTTCCAGAAGGGCTACACCTACAACGGCACGGTGGTGCGCTACAGCATGGTGAAGGTGGCCAATTAGAACGTGACCGCGAAGGCCGCACGGGCGGCGCGGATCATCATATAAAACGTAAAAAACAGATTCAAGATAGAACAGGAGGAAATAACAATGAGTAAGATCATCGGTATCGATTTGGGAACGACCAACAGCTGCGTGGCTGTTATGGAGGGCGGCAAGCCTGTCGTCATCACCAATAACGAAGGTATCCGCACGACCCCCAGCGTCGTGGCCTTCACCAAGACTAACGAGAGACTGGTCGGCGAGCCGGCCAAGCGTCAGGCGGTCACCAACGCGGACCGCACCGTTTCCTCCATCAAGAGGGAGATGGGCAGCAATTACAAGGTCAATATCGACGGCAAGGTCTACACCCCGCAGGAGATCTCCGCGATGATCCTTCAGAAGATGAAGGCGGATGCGGAAAACTACATGGGCGAGAAGGTCACGGAAGCCGTCATCACCGTCCCGGCCTACTTCAACGACGCGCAGCGTCAGGCGACCAAGGACGCCGGCCGCATCGCCGGTCTGGACGTGAAGCGTATCATCAACGAGCCGACCGCGGCCGCGCTGGCCTACGGCCTGGACAACGAGAAAGAGCAGAAGATCATGGTCTACGACCTGGGCGGCGGCACCTTTGATGTCTCCATCATCGACATCGGCGACGGCGTGATCGAAGTGCTGG
>CACZPX010000262.1 GCA_902783095.1 uncultured Lachnospiraceae bacterium | reverse complement strand
GTGACGCGATTTGCGAATGGCGGGCCGGAGCGCGGGAGTGCGCAGCACGCAGCGATCCGGAGCCCTATACAACTGATCGGGGCTCCACTACTTCTTCATCACCACGATGTCTTCCAGTTTCCGCTTGGGCACGTAGTGGACGTCGTTCTCGTCACGATAGTAATTGACGTTGCCGTCCTCGCCCACCTCGGTGATCACGATCTTCTCCGCGGGCTTGCCCAGCGCGATGATCAGCACCGGCACCAGGTTTTCCGGCAGTTCCAGCGCGGCGCTCACCTCTTCGGCTACGTAGTTGCCGATCATGCAGCCGCCCAGGCCCTTCTCGGTCGCGGCCAGCAGCAGCGTCTGCGCCACGATGCCCACGTCCTGACGGAAGCGCTGTACGTTGGGCGCCCAGTCGGTGTTGTGCAGCACGATCACCCAGCCGGTGGGGCACATGCCCGGGTGCGGCAGCGTCATCTGCGGCAGGCCGCGCGCCCACTTGGTGAGTTTCTGGATCTTGTCCACCTCTTCCTTTTCCCAGGCGATATAGTACGCAAACGGCTGGCGGTTCACGGAGGACGCCGCGTAGCGGGTCACGTCCACCAGCTCCATCAGTTCCTCTTTGGTAAAGCGATAGCTCTCATCGTAGCCGCGGTAGCTGCGGTTCTTCTTTGCAAGGTCCAGGATCATCTCGTTGCCTCCTTTATGGCTTGTTATTGCTTATTATACCACACCTGCGGGCGGTAGTGTTCAAAGATCACGGTGTCGTAGATTTTTTCGTTCTCCGGGTCGTGGCTGGTCCAGCACACCTTTTTCGCCCCCAGGCGCTCCGCCAGCTTTACCGTGCGCGGCTGCGGGCCCACCTGATAGGCGATAAACTGCGGGCGGCTGACCACGTTGAGCAGGCAGCGGCTCAGGGCAAAGCGCAGCGGCGCGCTTCCCCGGGCATAGTCGTCCGCGGGACAGGCCAGCTGTCCGCGCACCAGCTGCGGCGCGTGACGCCGGAACCACCCCACGATAAAGGGATTGAAGCTCTCCACGCAGTATTCGCCGCGGTAGTTCGCAAGCAGCGCCAGCGTCTTTTCGCACAGCAGGCGGTTGTTTCTGCCGCTCTTTAACTCCACGATCAGCGGCACGCGGCCGCCCACCAGGGCCAGCACCTCGGCAAACAGCGGGATCTTTTCGTCCGTCCCGCACAGTCCCAGGGCCCTGAGTTCCTGGAACGTGAGCGCGTCCACCGGCGCGTCCACGCCGCACACGCGCTTTAAGTCGTCGTCGTGAAAGACCACCACGCGGCTGTCCCGGCTCAGCTGCACGTCCAGTTCTATGCCGTAGCCGCTTTCCGCCGCCAGTTCAAAGGCCGTAAGCGAATTTTCCGGCACGGCCTGATCTTTGGCGTACAGGCCGCGGTGCGCCACGTTGCGGTCGGCAAACGGCGCAAACCGCTCGCCGGCCTTCTTTCCCGGCGCGGCCAGCACCACCGCGGCGCTGGCTGCGGTCCCGGCCGCAAAGGCCGCCGCGGCGATCGCTTTTCCCGTCTTTTTCCAGTTCATTATTCTGATCGTTCCCTTTCCCGGCATCCGCCCGCTCTCTGCGGGCCTGCCGTTATCCTTCTATGATCTAAATCCTCAGTCGTCCACGTCCAGCGCTTCCAGCCCCTTCTTTGCGGTCGGCCGGGAGTCGCCGTGCTTTACGAACAGCATGGTCACAAAGGCCAGCGCCACAAAGACCACGGCGTAGGGGAAGAGCACCCGCATGCCGAACCGGTCCATCAGCAGGCCGGAAAAGATGGGCGTCACCACCTGGGCCGACATGGAAGCCGTATAATAGATGCCGGTATACTTGCCCACGTCCGCTCCGGAGCACATTTCCACCACCATCGGGAAGGAGTTCACGTTGATGGTGGCCCAGGCGATGCCGGCCAGCGCGAACATGCAGTTCATCAGCATGGTGGGCGAATCCTCCCGCATAAAGGCCGCCGCCAGGAAGGCTGTGGCAAGCATGGCCACGCCGGCCAGGATGGTCTTTTTGCGCCCCACCTTAGACGCGACGATGCCCACCGGCAGGTAGGCGATGATGGCCGCAGCCTGCGCGATGATGAGCGTCATATTGTAATCCTTGTGCAGGATGTTGCTGGCGTAGACCGAATACTTGGACGTGACCGCGTTGTAGCCCATGAACCACAGCACGATGGAGGCCAGGATGGCGATGAGGGACCGCTTTTCCGCGGCGGACAGGCCCCGGCCGGCACCGGTCGCCTCCTCTTTTTCCTCCAGGCCCAGGCGCCTGCTCTCCTCCTGCATCTCCTTTACGAACTGCGGCTCCTTTACCGTGAGCATGAAGATGAGCAGCGCCGCAAGCATCAGCCCGGCGATCACGCCGAAGTAGCCCGTGTAGCTCATCAGCGAGTTGCGCACGGAGCCCGTGGCAAACACCATTCCCAGCGCCAGCACCAGGATGCCGCCGGCCGAACCCATCAGGTTGATCACCGCGTTGGCCTTGGAGCGCAGCGGCTTGACAGTCACGTCCGGCATCAGCGCCACGGCGGGCGAACGGAAGGTGGACATGGCCACCAGCGCGATCAGGAGCAGCACCACAAAGATGATGAGCGGCGCCGGCGAAGCCTTGGTCACCTGCCAGGCGTAGGCCTGTCTTGCGGGGATCACGTAGGAACTGTACTGCGGGTTGGTGACGGTCTTGCCGTTTTCGTCAGTGATCTGGCTGCGGACCGCCGCGAAGGTCCCGCGGTCCATCACCTGGCGGAGCACAAAGGGCTCGCCCCCGGCCGTCATGAGCGTCTCGTCCGCCTCCGCGTCGTACAGCGCCTCCAGCGCGGCGGGATCGTCGATGGCGGAGACTTTCTCCAGCGCGCTCCTCTGCGCGTTGTCGGTAAAGGAGAGGGCCACGAGTGCGGCGGCCGCGACGAGCGTGCCCACCAGGATAAACGGTGTGCGGCGGCCGCGCGGGCTTTTGCAGCGGTCGGACAGCGCACCGAAGAGCGGCAGCATGAACAGCGCCAGGATGTTGTCGATGGCCATGATAAAGCCGGACCAGGACTGAGACATGCCGAACTTGTTCACCAGGATCAGCGGAATGGTGTTGTCGTAGGCCTGCCAGAACGCACAGATCAGAAAAAACGCAAAACCGACGCAGAGCGTCCGGAGATAATTGAGTTTCATGCTGTCCTCCCGCACTTAGTTTCCTACATTATATAAGTCCGCGGCACAAAAGGCAATGACCGGCGCCGTTTCGCCCCTGATTTCGTTTTGATAAGCGATCGCTTATCATGTAAAGGTTTTGCATTCTAATCGCAGTTGAAATCCGCTTTACTTCTTCCCCTCCTCATAGTACTATACTATTTGTGAAAAGTTGGATTAAGCAAAGCGACGTCTGCGAACGTCAAAGGAGTAAAACAGAACATGTCAGTATTTAACGTTATCTCTCTGCTGGGCGGCCTTGCGCTGTTCCTGTACGGTATGCGTGTGATGGGCGACGGCTTAAAGAAGAGCTCGTCCGGCGCCTTCAAGCGGGCGATGGAACGCGTCACCAACAATCCCTTCGTCGGATTCCTGCTGGGTGCGCTCGTCACCGCCATCATTCAGAGTTCCACGGCCACCATCGTGCTGGCCTCCGGCCTGGTCGCCGCCGGCGTCCTGTCCCTGCACCAGTCGGTCGGCATCATCATCGGCGCAAACGTCGGTACCACCATCACCGGCCAGATCATCCGCCTGATGGACGTCAACGCGGATTCCTCTTCCCTTCTGCAGTTTTTCCAGCCGTCTACGCTGGCCCCGCTCGCCGCGGTCATCGGCATTCTGCTTATCGCCTTCATCCATTTTAAAAATTCAGATACCATCGGCTCCGTTGCGATGGGCTTTGGCATCCTGTTCACCGGTCTGATGTCCATGACCGCCGCCGTTTCGGACCTGTCCGCCTCCGGCGCGTTCAACAGCATGATCCTGGCCTTCTCCAGCACGCCCATCCTGGGCTTCCTGGTGGGCCTGGCGGTGTCCTTCATTTTACAGAGCTCCTCCGCCACCATCGGTATCGTGCAGTCCATCTCCATGACGGGCATGCTCACCTTCAGTTCGGTCTTCCCCATGCTGCTGGGCATCTACCTGGGCGACGCGGCCACCACCGCCATCGTCTGCGCCATCGGCGCCAAGGCGGATCCCAAGCGCGTGGGTCTGATCCAGCTGATGTACAACATCGGCAAGGTGATCCTGATCATCATCGGCGTGGTGCTGCTGCGCCAGTTCGGCGTGCTGGACAGCCTGTGGAACGCCACGCTGACCTCCGGCGGCATCGCCAACACCAGCTCGCTGTTCAACATCATCTGCGCCATCCTGCTGCTGCCCACCACCGGGGCCCTGGAGCGCATCTCCAGAAAACTGGTCAAGGACGATCCGGTCTCCGGCCGCAAGCCCGTTACCGAACTCGCCTCTCTGGACAAGGCCTTCTATAAGGCTCCCGCCCTGGCCCTCTCCAGCGCCAAGCTGGTCGTCTCCAAAATGGCGGAGATGAGCAGCGCCAGCGTGGATCTGGCCGTGGACAACCTGATCGAGCGGGACGAAAAGAAGGCTGCGCTGGTAAACGAGGACGAGGAGTACATCGACGAGATGGCGGACCGTACCAGCAACTACCTGGCCAACCTGCTGCCCTTTATCGACAGCGGCGCCGGCAACGACGAGCTGAACTACTACCTCACCTGCGTGAGCGAATTTGAACGCATCGGCGACCACGCGGTCAACCTGATCGAAAACGCGGACAGCCTGCAGGAGCACGACAACGCCTTCTCCGCCATCGCCAAAGAAGAGCTGCGCGTGGTGGGCGACGCGCTGACGGAGATCCTCTCCTACGCCTGCACGGCCTTTAAGGAGAAAAACCTGATGGCCGCGCGCCACATCGAGCCCATCGAGGAAGTGGTGGACGATCTGGTCGCGGAGATGCGTGAAAACCACTTGACCCGCCTTCGCGACGGCCGCTGCGCCATCGACACCGGCTTCACCTTCCTGGACGCGCTGGTGAACATCGAGCGTATCGCGGACCAGTGCTCCAACATCGGCGTGCACACGGTCGCCCTGTTCTCCGACAAGACCGGCGCCCGCCCGCACGACTACATCAAAGAGCTGCATCTGGGCAAGGACGCGGCTTACAACAGCGAATACGAGCATGCGCATGACCTGTACATCGGCCGTCTGGAGAATATCATCCACAATCACGAAGAGCGCGAGGCCGGTGAGGTGACCGGATGACGCAGGAACCGGTCCGCGTCCTGCTGGCCGGGGCGGATACCTGGCAGAAAGAGGAGACCGCCGCGGAAGCCGTCGATTTTGACGCCTCCATGCGGGAACTGGCGGAGCTTGCCAAAGCCTGCTTTTATGAGCCGGTCGGCACCGTAACGCAGAAGCTGGACGCGCCGCATACGGCCCTCTACATGGGGCCGGGCAAGGTGCTGGAGATCAGGGAAGCCGCGGCCGCGCAGGACGCCGCCCTGGTGATCTTCAACGACACCCTCTCCCCCACGCAGATGCGCAACCTAAAGGACGAGCTGGATCTGCCCGTGCTGGACCGCACCGGCCTGATCCTGGACATCTTTGAAAAGCGCGCCCGCACCAAAGAGGCCAAGCTGCAGGTGGAAACGGCCAAGCTGCAGTATCTGCTGCCCCGGCTCACCGGCCTGCACGAAGCGCTCACCCGTCAGGGCGGCACCTCCGGCAGCATGAGCAGCCGCGGCGCCGGCGAGACAAAGCTGGAGCTGGACCGCCGCCACATCGAACACCGTCTTTCCGAACTCAACCGGGAATTGAAGCAGATCGTCAAAGACCGCGAGACCATGCGCAAAAAGCGCCTGAACTCCGGTCTTCCGCGCGTGGCGCTGGTGGGCTATACCAACGCCGGCAAGTCCACCGTTTTAAACGCCCTGCTGGGGCAGACCGGCCAGGACGAGGACAAAAAGGTCTTTGAGGCGGACATGCTGTTCGCCACGCTGGACTCCTACACCCGGCACATCACGCCGGCCGACGGGCGGGACTTTCTGCTCACGGATACGGTGGGCTTTATCCACAAGCTGCCGGCCGCGCTGATCAAGGCCTTCCGCTCCACGCTGGAAGAAGCCGTAAACGCCGATCTTCTGCTGCTGGTGGCGGACTACGCGGACCCGGGCTATCCCGAGCAGATCGAGGTGACCAAACAGACGCTGGCCGACATCGGCGCCGGCGGCATCCCGCGCATCGTCGTCTACAACAAGTGCGACAGACGCGAAGACGTTGCCTATCCGCGCATCCGCCCGGGCAGCGATATCTCCGTACCGGACCGCATCTACATCTGCGCCAAAGAGCCGCTCTCCCTGGAGCTGCTCACCAAACTCGTGTGCGACACGGTATACAGCCACTACACGGAAGTCTCCTTCCTGATCCCCTACGCGGACTCCGCCGCGGCGAGCCGCATCATGCAGGAGGCGCACGTAAGCGCCACCGAATACAAAGCAGAAGGCACCCTGCTGACCGCAAGATGCCCCAAAGCGCTGGTGGAGCGCTTCCGAAAATATATCGTATCATAAAAACGGAGAGGCACGCCGTCCTCTCCGTTTTTTATTGCCTTTCGCCCGGCTGCCAGGACACCAGCCTGTCTTTGGCGCCGTCCTCCCGGGTCACGACGATGTCCCAGGCCACGTCGACCGTTTTGTCCGCTTTCCCTTCTGTCACGGTGATCTCAAGTTTCGCGATGGCGTCGGGATAAAACTTGTCGATCGGGATCCATATCTTACATTCCCCGTCCCGTTCCACCACCGGCACGTCCCGATAGACGTGCTGCTGATCGTCGGTCAGCCGCACCTGAAACGAGGCCGTGTCGGAATAATAATTGATGTAAAAGAAACAGTACAGGTAATACTCATCCGCCTGCAGCTG
>CACZPX010000261.1 GCA_902783095.1 uncultured Lachnospiraceae bacterium | reverse complement strand
ATGGTGGACCTCGGCGCCTACTATTACGGGGAGCGCCGCTTTGATCTGGCGTTGAAATACTACGATCTGGCGGCGGAGAGCGGCAATCTGTACGCGATGTCCAACCTGGGCTACATCTGGTATTACGGCCGCACCGGGGAGAAGGACTACGAAAAGGCCTTCCATTACTTCAGCCTGGCCGCGGACCGCGGCGATCTGATCGCCGCCTACAAGGTGGCGGACATGTACAGAAACGGCTACTTCGTTGAAAAGGACTATCAGAAATACTGCGGCATCATTGAGGATCTGTACCCGCTGGTGCGGAACGCGCACGATCCGCACGCGCCGCTGCCGGAGATCTTCACCCGCCTGGCGAAGATCCGCGCGGAACAGGGAAATACGGCAAAGGCGCTTTCCCTTTACGACCGCGCGCGCATCATGCTCTCCCGCCGCATTCAGGAAAACGCCTTTTTCGGCAATCTGAGCATCATGAAGGGACTCATCGGCGATACCTACCGGCTGCGGCCATTTGACTGGGACGACTTTGGCCTGTACGACCTGTACGAGCTTTTAAAGGCTCCGGTCACCGTCCGCTTCCGGTATGAGGAGGACCCGCACGAGGTGGAATGCGCCGTGGAAGACGGCGTCCCCGCCATCCGCTTTGACGGGCGCTGGTACCGTTCGGTGGACGCATTCTTTGAAAAGGCCGAGCTGGACGGCGAACTCTTAACGACCCTCTATGAGGAGCTGTACGATTTTGAGGTGATCTGATGGACGTTACTTTATCGGACCGGACCGTTTTTCCGGATATGCTGGACCTTTCCTCCATGCCGGAGCAGGAAGCCTACGTGGCGCTCCTTTTGGAGCGGGATCAGCTGGAAAAGGAGGCGATGCAGATCCACGTCCGCTACACGCAGCTTTTTGGGCAGCTGACGGCGGACTGCTTTGCGGAAAAGATCGCCTGCATCCGCTGCAAAAAGACCCTGGCCTTTTTACAGCAGGCCATCAACCGCGGCCGGGCCGTAAACCCGGCGGAGCTGAAGCTCTTTCTGGACCGTGAGATGGCCCTGTACGACAGCCGGTTAATGCAGATGCTGGCGCACAACAGAGCCTGCGGCCGGGCACAGCAATCTACCGGGTACGAGGCAAGACGCAGCCGGGAACTCTACCGCCGCCTGGCAAAACTGCTGCATCCGGACGTCAATCCGCTCACGGACAGGGACGGGCGCCTGCAGGAACTGTGGCAGCGCATCCTGACCGCCTACCGCGGCAATAACGTCAAAAAACTGGCCGAACTGGAAGTGCTGACCAGAAAGACGATGGAAAAGATGGGGCTCTCCGTGGATCCGGCAGAGATCGCGGACGCGGGCGAAAAGATCGCCGCGCTGCAGGACGAGATCCGTTCCATCGTCACCACGCAGCCCTATACCCTGCACACGGTTTTGGAGGACGAGGCCGCCGTCTCGCAAAAGCGGGCGGAACTGGAAAAGGAACTGGCCGATTGGCAGGCCTATCACCGGCAGCTGGACGAAACGGTCCGGCAGACCATTAAAAAGGAGGGCGTCAGTTTTCAATGGGAAACGAACTGAAACCTGCGGAGACCGGAGCGCTGGTCGCCGCCCTGCAGGACGGCGCCATGACCGATCTGTTAAAACCGCTTACGCGGGAGATCCACCTGTTTGACACCTTTGTCGCCGGCACGGCGCTTCTGCAGGACCCTTCCGTTCTGCAGACCGCTGCGGTCGGCGACCGGCTGTCCCTGCGGCGGGAGGACAGCCGCTTTGACGACAATGCCGTCGCCGTCTTTGCAAAGGACGGCCGTAAGCTGGGCTACGTCCCGGAAAAGGACGGTCCCGTCTTTGCCCGGCTGATGGACGCCGGAAAACTGCTGGCCGCGGCGATAAGCGGCGTAGACCGCAAAGGCAGCTTTACGCAGATCGCCATCCGCATCTTTCTGGTGGTTTTTTAGGCGAACGCACACTTTTGCCTCCGCTGTCGATACCGCTTGAAAAAACAGGACAGGCGCGCTACGATGATGCTGTCGGCAGGATGCCTGCCGCGGTATTCCGTCGTTTTTTGCACGGCGGCCGGATACGGGCCGGCCAAACCCCTGTCTTTTGGAGGTAAGATTGATGAAGATCCTTGATTTCCGCAGCGACACCGTCACCCATCCCACGCCCGCCATGCGCGAGGCCATGTACCGCGCCGAGGTAGGTGACGACGTTTACCAGGATGACCCCACCACCAATCAGCTGGAGGCGCTGGCCGCCGAGATGCTCGGCACCGAGGCCGCGCTCTTCGTTCCGTCCGGCACCATGGGCAACCAGCTGGCGCTGATGAGCCACACCAACAAGGGGCAGGAAGCCATCGTGAGCATCGACAGCCATATCTTTGAGCATGAGGTCGGTGCGGCTGCCGTCCTTTCCAGCCTGAACCTGAAGGCGCTCTCGTTTGCGGACGGCATCTACGACGCCGCGCAGATCGAGGCCGCCATCCGTTCCGACGACATCCACGAGCCGCCTACGGCGCTCATCTGTCTGGAAAACGCCCTGGCCAACGGCCGCGTGGTCCCGTTAAAGACCATGCAGGAGATCCACGCCATGGCGCAGGCGCACGGCATCCCCGTCCACCTGGACGGCGCGCGCGTCTTCAACGCGGCGACGGCGCTGGGCGTAGACGTTAAAGAGATCACGGCCTGCGTGGAGAGCGTCTCCTGCTGCCTGTCCAAGGGCCTTTGCGCTCCCATCGGCAGCGTGCTGTGCGGCAGCGAGGCCTTTATCCGCCGCGCCAGAAAAAACCGCAAGATGCTGGGCGGCGGCATGCGCCAGACCGGCATTCTGGCCGCTGCCGGCATCCTCTCTCTTACCGAGATGACCAAACGCCTGCAGGAGGACCACGACAACGCCCGCTATCTGGCCGGCCTGTTGAACGAACTTCCCGGCGTAAGCGTCGATCCGGACAGCGTTCAGATCAACATGGTCTTCGCCTCCTTTGACTGGCCGGATCTGGACGGTCTTACGGACTGGTTAAAGGAGCGCGGCGTGATCGTGCGCATCGGCGGTCCGGTGGTCCGCTTTGTGACGCACTGGGACATCGAAAAGGCCGATATCGACCGCTTTGTCTCCCTGCTGCAGGAGTACCGCAGCCGGTAAGCCTGCTGTTTTGCAGGCGCTGTTCCGGCCATGGCCGTAACCGCCGGCATAACCGGCCTGCCGATCATACAACCCTTGCGAGACGCCGCCTCCGGTTTGCGTAAAGCTGCCGGAGGCGGTTTTGCGCCGGCGGCCCCGTTCGACAGAGGGGCAGAAGGCGCGGCGCGGAAATGGTTTTAGCCGGCCGGAGAACAATTTACTATACGTTTGACCGTTTGTCGTGGAGCCATTAGTTACATGGCAATCGTACCGTATATCCGGCGGATATGGTCTTTTACGAGATATTTATCCCTTTTATAAAGCATTTCGCCGCCGCGTCATTTTGCGCCTGCGAACTTCCGTCCCGTTTATACGCTGTTTGCCCTATAAATAGGTCCGCGCCGCGGATCCAGGCCTTGTTTGAGGGGGCACACGATATCTATTACACAGTTTCTGCGCCATTTTATGTAGCTTCTGCGTTGTTTTTCCGCAGCTTCTGCGCTTTTTCCGCTGTTTTGCGTCTCAGCAACAAAAGGGCTGTCACCGCGTGTTTTTTCTGTTATAATGACTGCGTCCGTCCGCTTACTGCAGCGCCGGCAAGGCCGGCCCGACAGCGGACCAATCCCCTGAAGTGAAACGGAGAAGACCGATGCAGGAATTTTCTTTTAAGATGTATGACGATGAGACCTTTTGTGTTGTCGGGTACGAGGGCGACGAAGCCAACGTGGTGATCCCGGCTGTTCACGGCAGCACGCCGGTCACCATCATTTTTGACGACGTGTTCAAAGGGCACTCGGAGATCACCTCCGTGACCATTCCCGATACGGTCACCAACATCGGCGCCTTTGCCTTTGACGGCTGCGTCAATCTGCGGCAGATCAAACTGCCCGCCGCCCTGGAAGATCTTTGGCAGTACGCCTTTGCCAACTGCGGTATTGAGGAGATCACACTGCCTTCAAAGATGGTGAGCCTGGCCTCCTTCACCTTCCAGAACTGCAAAAACCTGAAGCGCGTCAACTGCAACCCCGGCTTAAAAAAGATCCACGCCTGGGCCTTTTCCGGCTGCGAAGCCTTAAAGGAGCTCTACTACGGAAACGGCACGCAGGTAAGCCCGCTGGCCTTTGAAGCACACGAGTGACCGATCGCCAGACGGCTGTTTGTCTTTCGCCAAAAGCAGATCCAAAATACGCAAAGACCGCCGCGGGTGCTCCCGCTGGGGTTTTGTTTTAGTTACGATTCCTATGCTGTCCGGCCGCCCGCCGTCAGACGGTCCAGATGCCGGACATTTTTCGCGTTCCCGCTCAGTCCGCGATATTCCGCACGATGCCCGCGAACAGGATCGAGCCGTCGCGGCTGTTCACCGTAAACAGGAACGGGCGGTCCAAAACAAAGTCCACGATCTCCTCCGGCGGCTGTGCACCGCCTGACAGCATCAGATCGGTATAGGCCGCGCCGGTCACGCCGTTTTCGTCGATCTCCACCATGGCGGCGTGCTCCGCCTTGCTTAGCCAGACCGGCTTATCCGCCGTGAGCGCCGTAAAGTCCGCGCGCGCCGGATCCAGCGCATCGGTGATCCCCATGTCGGCCAGCGTCCGGGTCAGGTCCGACTTTGCCGAGACCTTGAATTTGGGGATCGTCAGGTTCACGATCCGGTAATAGCGGTTGGTGTCCGTCTCGTCATAGGTGAGTGCCGAAAACAGTGCCTCATCCTGCAGCAGCTTATTTACGTCCACGCCCTCCTGCGGCAGGTAAAACGTCATCGCGCCGCTGTCGTTCAGGTTCAGGCTCACCGCGGTAAAAGTCTCCGTCTGATAGAGATGCATCGAATCCGACCGGTGCATCATCTCCGCTTCCGTATCGCCCTTCGTCCCGTGGAAGACCGCCGGCGCGGTATTCTGCGGATAGAACTCATCCGTCCAGGCCGCGCGGAAGTACAGCGTGGAGATCAGCGCCATCACGGTCTCCGGCTGCAGCTGCAGGTCTTTGGTGTACTCTTTCAAAAGTCCGCCCGTGTTGCGGTCCGTCCAGTCCCGCAGCGCCCGGTTCATCTCTTCCGAGGCCGGATCGCCGTAATAACCGGAGGCGCAATAGGTCTCCGCCAGGCGGTTTAAAACGTCCTCGTTATAGGTCACCGAACCGTTCAGCCACAGGGAATTGCCCAGCGTACACTGCAGCGAAGGCGTGTCGATATAATTGCTCTGCCACAGCGCCATCACGCGGGTCCGGAGCGTTTCGATATCCGGAACCTGCAGCGCGTCCAGGATCTGCTGCCTGGTCTCCCCCTCCGCGGTCTCCGCCAGCATGGCGACGGCCAGATAGGTGTTGAGCGGCGAGCAGACCGTGTTTTCATCCTCCGCGGGCAGCAGCCGTTCCATCATCTGCTGATAATACGCCTGCATGCCGCCCTGCACTTCGGCGGCCGCATGGAACTTATCCACGTAGTCCCTAAACCATTTGCCGTACTCCTCGCTCTCCAGGTAGGCCGCGAGCTCCATCCCTTTGGCCACCGGTTCCGGCGTCTTTGCGCTGATCACCGTCACGCCCTCATAGCTTTGGCTGCCGCCTTCCGCCGCTCCCGCGCCGCGCCAGAGCAGCACCGCTGCGACCGCGACCACCAGCACGGCTGCCGCCGCGCCCCATTTTAACCACAACGGCCGAATCTTTTTTTCATAGGCGCCAGCCTCTTTGATCTGCGCCTCGTCCACGTCGTTTAAAACCTCAAACAGGTCTTCCTTTT
>CACZPX010000260.1 GCA_902783095.1 uncultured Lachnospiraceae bacterium | reverse complement strand
CGCGACGGCTGTTTTCCTGATCGCGGCCATCGTGGGATGTCTTGCCATGGCCTGGGTGCCGCAGATCGCCGCAGTACTGTTTGTGGGCGGATTCCTGTGCAGCAGCTATTTCTCAACTTCCGGGGTGACGAATCTCAGCATGATCAAAGAGCGCTTTAAAGCGGCGGACTATGCGCGCATTTGCGCGGTCATGTCCATCTTCCGCAGCATCGGCGCGGCGGTGGCCTATTCCATCATAGGATATTCGTATGATTTCTTCGGATCTTACAATCCGGCGCTGTACTTCTGCGCGGCACTGGGCGCCATCAGCCTGTTTGGAATCATGCTGATCAAGAAGGGACAGGAGGCGTAATACCAGAATATAAACTACCGGCGCTCCCTGGCTGCGTAAGATACGCAACGAGGACAAAAGCGGCTAAATTCAGCTTCCGTGCAGATAGACACGGCCTTTTCTGTGGAACTCGCTTCGCTCAAACAGTCCTCGAAAAGGCCGATCTGCCCGTCGCTTCATTAAGGGCTTTTGTCAAATGTTGCTTAATCTTTTACGCAGCCAGGGCGCCGGTTTTTATTTGATCTTCCCCTTTTTCGCGATGGTGATGCAGGTCACGCCGCAGATGGTGGCGCAGACGATCACCAGGATCAGGCAGGGCAGATAGACGCCTGCGGCGTCACTGATCATGCCGTAGATGGAAGTAAACAGCGCGTAACCGATGGACTGCACCATATTCGCGGTGGCGAAAACCTCGGCAAAACGTTCTTTAGAGACCTCCTGGATGATAGTGGGCATGCCCACGGTAGAGACGGAGAAGGCCATGGGAAAGATGCTGACGCCCACGATAATGCCTGCGGGCAGCTTTGTCAGCACGATGAGCAGAATGCAGGAGACGATGGTGAGGATCAGGTAGATCACACAGGACTTTACCGCACCGATGCGGTCCGCCAGAACACCGTACACCAGTTTCCATACGGAATTGAAGATGCTCTGGAAGGAGACGACGGTAGCGCCGAAGCCAAGCGTATAGCCAAGCGTCACGGCATAGGAAGAAAAATGCGTGTTCATACCCGTGGCGCCGGCAATGGTGATGGGCAGCACCACGGTCATCAGGACCATCAGGAGCACAGGGATCTGCGTTCTGGCAGGAGCCTGTGTATTTTTTCCCTCATCACCGTTCTGTGACGCAGGCACGGGCTTCGGCGCATCAGCATCACCCAGGCGGATCGTATAGACTGAGGGAATGCCAAGCAGGGCAATGATCAGCGCCAGAATGCGGTAGGCTGTCTCATAGCCGCTGGCCTCAATAATACTGCTCAATACGGGATTCATCACCGCGGCAACGATGCCCGTCATGGCCATGGCGATGCCCAGCTTGGAAGCACTTTTGTTGCCAAACCAGCTGCGCAGCACAATGGAAACGGTGAGGTTCTTAAAGCAGATGGTGCCGATGCCGATCATCGCCGCGATCACATAGAGTACCGGCAGCACGCGGATGAAGGAGAGAAGTACCATTCCCAGGGCGGTAAGGGTCACGCCGAGGGTCATAATGATATGAATCGGGTATTTTTTGATCATCTTAGCCACGATGGGTCCGGTCAGGGCGGATGCCACACTGATGATGGTGGAGATCACGGCGATCTGGCCGCGTCCCGTCGCCAGGCCTTCTGACATTGGCGTGTAGAAAATGCCGATACAGTTGCTGATGAGTCCGATGCTGCAGGCAACGCTGATGCAGCATCGGATCAGAATACCCAGTTGCTTCTTATTCATGTTCTGCACATTCCTCCAAAACAGAATCATTGTTGGGCTTCAGAGAGTCAGGGCCTTCGGGGTTTTCTTCGGGCAGAGCGGTTTCAGCCAGAGCCTCGTCCAGCAGATCCTCCGCCCGGATCATCTTCATGTCCTCGGGAGTAGGATTTTCAAGCTCCGCCACGCGGCGTGCCTGATTGGTGATGATCTCCTCAAACATGTTGCGGACTTCACGGGCGTTGGCGAAGTTTTCCTGCTTGGTGAACTTGCGCGTAACGATCATGTGATGGATGTGGTGTTTGATCTCCTCGTCCACTGTGTAGTCGTAGCGCTCGCAGTTCTGATAGAAGATGGCCTCCAGTTCCTCCACGGTATAGTCCGGGAAGTCGATGTACTTATTGAAGCGGGACTTTAAGCCCGGATTGCTGTTGATGAATTTTTCCATGGGCTTCGTATAGCCCGCCACGATCACCACCAGGTTGTCCCGGTTGTCCTCCATGGCCTTTAAAATGGTGTCGATGGCCTCTTCGCCAAAGGTGTCGTCCTTTTTGGCCAGCGAATAGGCCTCGTCTATAAACAGCACGCCGCCAAGCGCCTTCTGGATCTGCTCCTGCGTTTTGATGGCGGTCTGGCCCACGTAGCCTGCCACCAGGCCGGAGCGGTCCACCTCTACCAGCTGCCCGCCGGAGAGGACGCCGATCTTTTTGTACAGTTTGCCCAGGATCCTGGCCACGGTGGTCTTGCCGGTGCCGGGATTGCCGGAAAAGACCAGGTGCAGCGAGACCGGAACGGACTTCAGCCCCGCGTCTTTGCGCATCTTCTGGACCTTGGCGAAGTCCGTCAGTTCGCGCACGTCATGCTTGATGGTCTGCAGGCCGATCAGCGCGTCCAGCTGTTCCATGGGGTCGATCTCCGGTTCGGCAGGCTTTTGGGCTGCCTGCGCCTGCGCGTCCGGCTGCGTCTGGCTGCTTGCGGGCTGTGCGGCGCCGTCCGCAGAAGGTGCGTCGCCGGCAGTTTTCCCGCCCACAGTGTTTTGGGCCTTTTCCGGCGTGTTGAGCGGCCCGAAAAAGTCGTCGTAGACCGAGCGCAGGATGCTCTGCTGATGGCTGATCAGATCGATCAGCTGTTCTTCCTCATTTTTGATGGTTTTATCGTCCATAGCCGTCCCGTCCTGTCATGAAGCAGAGGTTTTTGTGGATATAAGTAAGAATACTCCCTTTTACCTGGGCGGACAAGGGGAAAATGGCGGCGTTTGATCCATGGATCATTATGGTCTGCAACGAAAACCGGTTGAAGCGGCAGGGCGGTCCCCCTTATAATAAATGACGGCAGCCGGCGGCAGAAGCCGGTGCGGACGGGAGAGCAGAACATGCGGCATTACGATATCATCGATTACAACGCGGCGGAGCATGCGCGTCTGGCGGAGAAGCAGAAGACGACAGAGCGCATTTTTGACGGGAAGATCCTGCACGTGGCGCGGGATACGGTGGAACTGCCCAACGGGCACGAGGCGGTGCGGGAGAAGATCGTCCACGTGGGGGCGGTGTGCATCCTGCCGGTCACGGCGGACGGGCAGGTCTATGTGGAGCGGCAGTTCCGTTATCCGCTGGGGCGGGTGATCACGGAGGTCCCGGCCGGAAAGCTGGACAGTGACGAAGAGGACATTCTGGAGGCGGCCAAACGGGAACTGAAGGAGGAGACCGGCCTGACGGCAAAGACCTGGACCGATCTGGGGCTGTTCTATCCGGCGGCCGCCTATTGCGATGAGGTGATCACCATGTTTCTGGCGCAGGAGCTGGAGCAGACCGGACAAAAGCTGGACGACGACGAGTTTCTGGACGTGGTGAAGCTGCCCCTGCCGCAGCTGGTGGCCGACGTGATGGCAGGGCGCGTGCCGGACGCCAAGACGCAGACGGTGGTCCTTAAGGCGGCGCGGCTGCTGGGCGTTATCCCGCAGGAACGGACAGGAGGGTTGCATATGGACGCGTTGGAAGCCATTTTTACCAGAAGAAGTACCAGAAAGTTTAAGCCGGAGCTTCCGCCCCGCGCGCTGATCGAGCAGGTGCTGGAGGCCGGCCGCAGCGGGCCGTGCGGACACAACAGCCAGTTTTCGCACTTTTACGTGATCACGGACCCGGCGCAGCTGGAGCGGCTGGCGGTGCTGGTGCGGGAGGCCTTTGCAAAAAAAGAGGTGACGCCGGGCATGTACGCCTCGCTGGTCAACTCCATCACAGTCTCCAAAAAGGGCACGTACGTGTTCCACTATCATACGCCGGTGCTGATCATCGCGGCGAACCGGCGGGACTACGGCAACGCCATGGCGGACAACGCCTGCGCGCTGGAGAACATGATGATCGCCGCAAACGCGCTGGATCTTGGGGCGTGCTACATCAACCAGCTGCACTGGCTGGACGAAGAGAAGAGCGTGCGCGCGTATTTGCGGACGCTTGGCGTGGGCGATACGGAGACGGAGACCATCACCGGGGCCTTAAGTCTGGGCTATGCGGCGGACGGTCTGCCAAACCGGACGCCCCGGCAGACGGCCGGAAACGAAGTGACCTGGTTATAAGGCAGACGGCAGGCGGGAAGGCAGACATCCCGCCTGTCTGCTTTTCAGACCGCAAGGGCGGCAAAATCAAACAGGCTGCCCAGACTGACGGACATCCGCGCGTGATCGCCGCGGACCGTGTTCACCAGCTTGCGGAAGGAACTCTTTTTGGTCTGCAGATACAGAGTGGCGGTATTGGCGGCGTCCGTGAGAGCACCGTGCGCGCGGCCTTCAAAATCCAGGCCGGCCAGCGTGACGGCCCGTTCCAGAGACATGCGGCGTTCAAAGTCAAACTGCCTGGAAAAAATCTTTTGGAAATCCTGCCAGGAGAAGCGGTCCGCGGCGCCCGCAAGCCCCTTGGCCTCGCATTCGCACTGCAGCTGTCTGCGGTCGCTTTCGCTCCAGGCATAGAAGGTGCAATCGGAGCCGCACCAGGACAGAAACGCGGAAAAGACCGTTTCAAACGGCGCGGCCTGCAGCACCTGATCGGTCCGTATGCCGGTCAGCTGTACGATGTTTTCCGGAAGAGACGCCACGCGGGCGGGGCGGACGTAGGCGTCAAAGCGGCCGATCTCCCGGTCCTGTTCGTCCAGCGCTACGGCGCCGATCTCGATGACTTCGCCGTTTAAGGCGCGTCCGGAGGCCAGCGCGAGCCGGGGGACCGGGGTCATTTCAAGGTCGATAAAAATCTTCTTCATGGGTCAGCCGTCCTTTCTGTCCGATGTCTTTTCTCTTCTCTTTTCTCTTTTCTGCCCTTATCATACTGCGTATGGTGTCCGAAAAATGACACTCCATGCTGAACTTCCTTTTTTGACAGGTTATGTTATACTGACGGTATCAAACCGATCTGGAGGTGTTTTATGCGGATTAGAAAGGTACATGTATTTGACGGACAGAAGCTGTGCGAGGGCCTGTTCGACGTCGTGACGGAGCAGAACCGGATCGCGGCCGTGACGCCCTGGGACGGCACGCCTGCGGCGCAGGGGGAGATCGACGGAAACGGCGGCTATCTGCTGCCCGGCCTGATCGACCTGCACGTCCATCTGACCTGGGACGGCCTGGTGGACCCGGCCATGGATATCTGGCACCGTTCCAAAGAGGAAAATCTGCTGGAGACCGTGGCCAACACGTTAAAGTATCTGCAGGCCGGCGTCACGAGCGTGCGGGATCTGGGCTCGCCGGACGACGACTGCATCCACGTGGGGCAGGCGATCCGGCGCGGCTGGCTCGCGGGGCCGCGCATCTTCGGCAGCGGCCAGTCCATCATCATGACGGGTGGTCACGATCCCTTCCACGGCATACCCGTGGACGGTCCGTGGGAGGCCTTAAAGGCCGTGCGCACGCAGGTGATGAAGGGCTGCGCGGTGATCAAGGTCTCCGCCACCGGCGGCGTATACGGCCGCGAGGAGGGCGAGGCGGTGGACGATACCGAACTGCGCAAAGAGGAGCTGGAAATGATCATGGACGAGGCGCACCGCCGCCACGTGCCGGTGACCGCGCACGCCATTGGCGAACAGGGCATCCGCGCCTGTCTGGAAGCCGGGATCGACTGCATCGAGCACGGCCAGTACATTCAGGAGGATATGGCGCAGTTCATGGCGCAGCACGGGGTCGCCTTTGTGCCTACGTTTTACATCTACAAGCACCTGACGGAGGATCCCAACACGCCGGAATACGCGCGCGAGAAGGCGAGCCGGGTGCTGGAACATCACAAAAACGCCGTACGGCTGGCAAAACAGTACGGCGTGACCATCGGCACCGGTTCGGACGCGGGCTCCCCCAACACCCCGCATCCCGCCCTGCAGGAGGAGCTGGAGGCGCTCACGGAAAGCGGTCTGACCAATTCGGAGATTTTGGCGGCCGCCACCGGAAACGCGGCGAAGATCCTGTGGCAGGAGGGCAAGGTGGGCACGGTGGCGCCGGGCGCCTTTGCGGACCTGCTGCTGGTGGATGCGGACCCGATCGCGGACCTGACCGTGCTGCGGAAGCTGCGCATGGTGATCGCAAACGGAGAGATCGCGGCGGACAACCGGTAAGAGGCGCCGCACGGAAAGACCGCGCAGGCTCCGGTCACAGGGCGGCCGAAGGACGGCCGAAGGACGGCCTTCCGCCTTGTCAGAAGCGGCCGGCAAGCCAGTCTGCGTACACCTGTTCCAGCCGTCTTTTGGCGGCCGTACTGGTCGGCTCCCAGGGGGTGAGCATAT
>CACZPX010000259.1 GCA_902783095.1 uncultured Lachnospiraceae bacterium | reverse complement strand
CTGCACGTCCTCCAGCATCTGGCCGGGGATGGTCATCTCCACGTCGATCACCGCTTTTACGCGGCTGTAATCCAGGCGGTCAAAGCTCGCCTGCGGGAACGGGAACACGGTGACGGGGCGCAGCAGCCCGATCTTCACGCCGGTCTTGCGCAGGTCCTCCACCACCTGGCGCGCCACGCGGGCGGCGATGCCGTAGGCGGTAACCACGTATTCCGCGTCGTCCAGGTACAGTTCCTCCACCTGCACGTCTTCCTTTTTCCAGCGCTCGGTGCGCTCGGCAAAGCTGATGTTCAGGCCCTCCAGACCGGCCTCGTAGATGGGGGAGATCAGGTGGGAGGCGCGTTTTTCCCCGTCCCTGCGGCCCAGCGTCCAGGAGGAGAGGGCCTCCGGATGCGGCTCCTGCATGGGGGGCAGTTCCACGTTTTCCATCATGGCGCCCAGGCAGCCGTCCATCAGGATGAACACCGGATTGCGGTCGCGCTCGGCGTAGTCAAAGGCATGGTAGGTGAGGTCCACCACTTCCTGCAGGGTGGACGGGGCAAACACGATCAGCCGGTGGCCGCCGTGGCCAAGGCCGCGCGTGGCCTGCAGATAGTCGGACTGGGCGGGCTGGACGCTGCCGAGTCCGGGGCCGCCGCGGGTCACGTCCACGATCAGCGCGGGCAGTCTGGCGGCGGAGAGGTACGAGATGCCCTCGCTCTTTAAGCTGATGCCGGGGCCGGAAGAGGAGGTCATGGCGCGCACGCCGGTCGCGGCGGCGCCGTACACCATGTTGATGGACGCGATTTCGCTCTCACCCTGGATAAAGGTGCCGCCCACCTGGGGCAGGCGCCAGCTTAAGTATTCCGGGATCTCGTTCTGCGGCGTGATGGGGTAGCCGGCGAAAAAGCGGACGCCGGCACGCACGGCGGCTTCCGCCAGTGCTTCGTTGCCTTTCATAAAGCGTTTTTCCATGTGCGTCCTCCTCTCAGTCTTCCCGCCGGATCTCAATGGCGGCCTCGGGGCAGATCACCGCGCAGGAGGCGCAGCCGATGCAGCTCTTTTTGTCCGCCACAGCGGCGGTGCGGTAGCCCTTGCCGCTCAGCGTATCGTTCAGCTTCAGCACGTTTTTGGGGCAGTATTTGACGCAGTAGCCGCAGCCCTTGCAGAATTTGTCGTTGATGACGATCTCAAAGGAAGGGCCCGTCTTGGCGGCCTTTTCCACGTACTGTTTATCGTAGTTGTGCTCGATGGTGCGCACCAGGCGGCACACGGTGGTGTTGACGGGTGTGGGGATGCCGAAGCGCTCGCCCAGCCGCTCCACCGCGCCGTTGATGAAGTCGATCTCCGTGGGCACCTTGGCGATGAGCATATCCTGCGCCATGGAAGGATAGTGCGCGCCGGAGTGCTTGCGGGCGGACGGCAGGGTGCGGGTCAGGAAGGTGCCCAGATCCAGCTCCACGCCACAGGCTTTGGCCACGTCGATGGCCTCTTTGACCATGTCCACGGCCAGCATCACAAAGTTCTGATCCTCGCCGGCTTCGCCGCCGCGCAGGCGGACCAGGCCGCAGCTGGCGTTCACCGCGATGTTGATCAGCAGCTTGCTCCAGACCTCGTAGTCGATGTTTTCCGTATATTCCGCGCGCAGCATGCCCCGCGCAAACAGGGCGCACAGGCTTTCGCCAAAGGCCTTCTGCGCCTCGCCCTTTTCCACGGCGCCCAGGTAGACGTTCACCTTGCCGAACGCGCTGCCCGTGAGCACGCCGGGGGCCTCCACGATGGCGGAGAGGTTTAGGCAGCCGTAGAAGACGTTCTGCGGCGCCACGGTCTTTTCAATGATCTCGGTGTTGCCGATGCCGTTCTGCAGGGTGATGACCCTGGTGTGTTCGTCGATGAGCGGGAGCGCGGAGAGCATGGCGGCCTCCGTGTCCGGCCCCTTTACCATGACCAGGACCGCGTCCATCACGCCAAGTCCGTCGGTCTTTAAGGCGGCTTTGACCGGGATGTGCAGCTCGGTCGGTTCGTTTCCGGCATATTGTTTGATGGTCAGGCCCTTTTTGTTCAGGGCTTCGCAGACCTCCGGCCGGCGGACGATCAGCGTGACGTCCGCGCCTCCGGCGGTGAGCGACGCGCCGAGCATGCTGCCCATGGCGCCTGCGCCGATAACTGCGATCTTCAAATGATGTTCCTCCTTCTGTTCGGGTCTCATTCCAGGACATTATAGCACAAGTTTATAAAAATTTCATTTTTATTTTTAGAAATTTTATGAAGACTTTATTTCCGAACAAAAAGATAAAGTGAGGACGTGGGGACGGTCCTTTCTGTCCTCATTTGAACCTCGGGGACGGTTCTGCAGTGTCATCACGGTCGGCGCATCATCTTTAAAAAGACCTTGCCGAACGGCGGAAATCTGCGATAATAAAGACATCAATCGCAGAAAAGGAGCATTTCATATGAACGACGGTCTGGATAGAAGTACGCAGATGCCCTCTGTAGACGCCTGGCTGGCGCAGGCCAAGCAGAGCCCGCAGGCGGGCAGCGTGGGGATGTACCTGACCCATAACGGGGTAGTACGCGAGACGGCCAAAGCCAGGATCCGCTACGGTGAAGAGAATACGAAGCCGGTGGTGGGCATGACCTTTTCCTACGACGCGGAAAAGGCGGAGGCGGTGATCGCCGAGACCTATAAGATGCCCGGCATCTACTATATCCGCATGTGGATGGCGGAGGGCGAACGCAAGGTGGGAGAGAGTCTGATGCTGGTGCTGATCGGCGCGGACATGCGCCCGCACGCCGTGGACGCGCTGGACTACCTGATGGGGCGCATCAAGGGCGAGTGCGTAACGGAAACGGAGAAGTTCTGAGCGCGCCAAATGCTCATAAGAAGACCCCGGCCCTGCACCAGGCAGGAACCGGGGCTTTTTTTACTTGGGTGAACCTGAAGAACCGTCCCCCAGTGTCATTGGCACTGCAGAACCGTCCCCGAGTGTCACACCTTTTTGCCGTTGATCCAGGTCTGCAGGATCTTCGTCTGCACGTCAAAGAGGCAGCCGTCGGTCACCACCAGGTCGGCGTCCTTGCCCACTTCGATGGAGCCTAAACGGTCTTCCAGACCGATGTGACGCGCCGCGTTGATGGTGATGGCCTTTAACGCGTCGAAGGGGTCCATGCCGTTGGCGATGGCAAAGCCCGCGAAGAAGCGCAGGTGCCCCTGCTCGTAGACCGGGCAGTCCGTGATGATGGACACGTTCAGGCCGGCCCTGGCGAGCACGCCGGGGGTGATCCAGCTCTTGTTTTTGAGCTCGATCTTGGAGGGCTGGCCCGCCGTGGGGCCGATGGCCACGGGATAGCCGGCTGCGACCAGCTGGTCCACGATCAGGTGGCCGTCGGTCACATGCTCCAGGGTGAGCTTTACGCCGAACTCTTTGGCGATGCGGATGGCCGTCAGGATATCGTTGGCCTGATGGGCGTGCGCCTTTAACGGCATCTCACCGCGCACCACGGGCAGCAGGGCGTTTAACTGCATGTCAAAGGCGGGCTTTTTGGAAGCGTCGTCGCCGGCTGCGTCCAGCTTGTCGCGGTATTCGCAGGCCTTAAACAGCATCTCGCGCAGCTTGGCGGCGGTGGTCATGCGGCTGGAGATGGACTTGCTCTGATAGCAGCGCTTGGGGTTTTCGCCGAAGGCGCACTTCATGGCGACCTCCGGGACCACGACCATGTCGTCCACACAGTTGCCGACGGTCTTGATCACGGCAAAGGTGCCGCCCAGCACGTTGGCGCTGCCGGGACCGGTGCAGATGGTGGTCACGCCGCCCTGCGCCGCCAGTTTGATGGACGGATCCATGGGATTGAAGCCGTCGATCGCGCGGTCCTCACAGGTGATGGGACCGTTCATCTCGTTGCCGTCGGAACCCTCGTAACCCATGGCGGAACCCACCATGCCGGTGTGGGCGTGCGCCTCTACCAGGCCGGGAAATACGGCAAGGCCGGTCAGGTCCACCACCTCGGCGCTGTCAGCGGTCAGGTTTTCGCCGATCGCGGCGATCTTGCCGTCCTTTACCAGGATATCGGCATTGCGGGAGCCGGGCGTTACCGCGTCGTGCACGCGGCCGTTCTTAAAAAGGATGGTACTCATTTCTCAACAACCTTTCCGTTGATGTACGTATTGACGATTTTGGTCTGCAAATCAAACAGGCAGCCGTCGGTCAGGACCAGATCGGCGTCCTTGCCCACTTCGATGGAACCCACCCGGTCCTCCACGCCGATGTGCTTCGCCGGATTGATGGTGATGCACTTTAAGGCGTCTGCCGGATCCATGCCGGCCGCGATGGCCATGGCGGCGCAGAAGCGCAGATGGCCCTGTTCGGTGACGGGGCTGTCGGTGATGATGGAGACCTTTAAGCCGGCCTTGACCAGCTCCACGGGGGTCCAGAACCCTTTTTCCTTCAGTTCAATCTTGGAGGGCTGGCCGATGGTCGGGCCGACTGCCAGCGGCACGTCCGCCTTCTTTAACTGGTCGATGATCAGATGGCCTTCGGTCACGTGCTCCAGGGTGAGCTTTACGCCAAACTCTTTGGCGATGCGGATGGCCGTCAGGATGTCGTTGGCCTGATGGGCGTGCGCCTTTAACGGCATCTCGCCGCGCACCACGGGCAGCAGGGCATTTAACTGCATGTTGAACGCGG
>CACZPX010000258.1 GCA_902783095.1 uncultured Lachnospiraceae bacterium | reverse complement strand
AGCACCAGCCGCAGCGCGCTCACGTGCGGACGCACCGAACCGTAGCGGTAGCTCTTGGCCCCGGACGCGCCGCAGGCGACCATGCCGCCTATGGTGGCGGAGGTCTCCGTGGGATCCGTGGGGAAGAAATACGCGCCGCCGGCCTCAAACTGCGCCAGCGCGTCCAGGGACGCGGCGTCCCAGCCCTCGTGCGGCAGCGCCTTGTCCGCCACGGCCTTATTTAACACAGAAAGGACTGCGCCGGGGGAAAGGCGCAGATAAAACGCGTCCTTCTCCTTACGCAATCCCAGAAACGATGTCATCTTGGAAAGATTCATCACATGGCCGCCGTGCGGTACGGCGCCGGCCGCCAGTCCCGTCCGGCCGCCCTGTACGGTGACCGGGGTCTTTGTCTTTGCCATCTCCTTTACGATGGCGCGCACTTCCTGTTCGCAGGTCGGGAAAGAGATCGTCTCCGCCTCTCCCGTCGCCCGGGATTCATCCCGGCAATATCCCTCGTAGCCTGCCGAAACCGGAAAGATCACACATCCGTTTTCCTGCATTCTCTTTCGTTACCTTCTTTGCTGATTCTGCCTGTAGTGTTTTTGTCCGCGGCGCCGGCCGCCCTTCTTATTTGTAATAGATGCTCCCGCCCACGAATTCGCGGATGATGGAGTCGAGCGGCACGTACGGCGTGGTGAGCGAGGGGATCTCGTTGACCACCTTGAAAAGCTCCGTCAGGCCGTATTCCTCCACAAAGCCGGCCTCCAGATTGCCGGCAAAGTCCGGGATCTCCTTCAGATACCGCGAGATGATGCAGAGCTCGTAGTCGTGGAACGTGTCGATGTGGATCGCCGCGTTCCACTTGAACGGCTTGATGTAGCGGATCTCGCCCGCGTCCACGCTCTCCGCGCGCATCACCGTATCATTTAAACTGTAGCCGCGCGTGTTGAAGTCGCGCACCATGCGGCGCGCCACGCGGATGCGCTCGGGCGTCAGGATCTTGTCGTCGCGCGTCACCACGCGGGTACGGGGCGTCACGTAAACGCCTATGGCCTCGTCCTTTACCTCGTCGTACATCATCGGGTTCAGCGCATGGATGCCCTCGATCACCACCACCGCCTCTCTGTTGCCCTGCACGGTCACGCTCTGGTCCGCGGTGCCGGTCTTGAAGTCATAGACAGGGATGGGCGTCTCCCTGCCGTCCTTTAAGTCGTGGATGGCGTCGATGAGCCGCGGGAAATTGACGCAGTACGGGGACTCCCAGTCCTCCGCCTCCGGCGGCCGCTTGTCCAGCGGGAAGAAGAAATTGTCCATGCTCAGCATGATCACCGGCACGCCCAGGTTCTCCAGATAGCTGCGGATGCGGTTGGCCGTCGTGGTCTTGCCGCTGCCGCTGGGCCCGGACAGAAGCACCGTGCGCTTGCCGCTGTTGATGATCGTCGCGGCCGCGTTGCTGATCTTGTCATGGAAGACTTCCTCGCAGCGCAGCACAAAGGCCGTCTGATCCCGCATATTGCCCAGAATATTGTCAATGTCGATAACTCTCATGGTTCCTCCGTATCAAGACAGACGGTCAGACGCAAAAACGCCTGGCCGTCCTGTCCGACTGTCTTTATTTTTTCTCTCTCATCCGCTGGATCTCGCTGATCAGCAGTTCGTTCTGAATGCGGATATAGGTGCCCTTCATGCCGGACGAGCGCGACTCGATCACGCCGGCGCTCTCCAGCTTGCGCAGGGCGTTGACGATCACCGAGCGGGTGATGCCCGCGCTGTCCGCGAGCTTGCTGGCCACCAGGATGCCCTCCATGCCGTTCATCTCCCGGATGATCTGGCTCACGGCCTCGATCTCGGAGGTGGACAGCGTGCTGAGCGCCGATTTGATCACCTGGATCTTGCGGAGCTCTTCCGCGCTCTCCTCGTTTAAGGAGCGCAGCATCTCCAGGCCCACCACCGCGGCGCCGTACTCCGCCAGGATGATGTCGTCGATCTCATACTCCTCACCGGTCCGGAAGGTGAAAATGGTCCCCAGCCGTTCGCCGGCGATGTCGATCGGGACCACCATCGCGAAATAGCGGACCTTGGTATCCGTATTCAGTCCCAGGGTGTCCAGATTGACGTTTTCCTTGGTGGAGAGGATGCCGATGAGCCTGTCGTTGAGCGCCTTGTCAATGAATTTTCCGACGACGGCATGCGCCCAGTCGTCATCCCCGTCCTGCGGGATAAAATACTGCCCTCTGCCCAGGATCTTGCCCTTCCGGCTGAACACCAGAATGTCCGAATTGAGTGTGTCGCCCAGAACATCGCAGACGTCATTGAAGACGAACACGGTCGTTGCGTTCTTCTGTAAAAGCTTGTTGATTTTTCTGGTCCTGTCCAGCAGTTCCACGCTCATATTATTTTCCCCCATCCTAATACGATACTGTCTTTATATTAAAATACTCCGCGGATATTGTCAACTATCGCGGAGTATCTGTCGTGAATAGACCGACTATTTCAGCTCGATTGGGAAAACAGGGCGATCAACCTTCTTTTTTGGGAAGGCTCCAGGACATATAGTCGCAGTCCGGGTAATTGCTGCAGCCGTAGTAGCGGCGCCCCTTCTGCGTCTTGCGCACGATCACGTCCCCGCCGCACTTGGGGCAGGAAAGCCCCGTCTTCTCCAGGTAGGGCTTGGTGTTGCGGCACTCCGGAAAGCCCGGGCAGGCCAGGAACTTGCCGTGGGGCCCGTATTTGATGACCATCATGCGGCCGCAGCGCTCGCAGGGCACATCAGAGACCTCGTCCGCCACCTTGATCTTGCCGATGGCCGCCTCCGCCTTCTCCAGATCCGCCGCAAAGCCGGGGTAGAAGCCGCCGATCAGGCTGTGCCAGTCCTCCGTGCCTTCCGCCACCCTGTCCAGGCCGTCCTCCATGCGGGCGGTGAATTTCTGGTCCGCGATGTTCGGGAAATGGTCCACCATGATCTTGTTGACCGCCTCGCCCAGCTCGGTGACAAACAGGTTCCGGCCCTCCTTGGCGATGTAGTGCCGCCCCAGAAGCAGGGCGATGGTGGGCGCGTAGGTGCTGGGACGGCCGATGCCGCACTCCTCCATGGCGTGCACCAGGCTGGCCTCGGTATAGTGGGCGGGCCCGCTGGTAAAGTGCTGATCCGCGGTCACTTCCTGCAGCTCCAGCACGGAGTCCTGCGTCAGGCTCTCCACCGGGCCGTCCTTCTTTTCCTTCTCCTCGTAGTCGTAGATGGCCTTGAAGCCGTCAAAGGCCGTGCGGGTGGAGGAGGCCGTGAGCACGTGGCCCGCCGCCGTCACCTTTACGGTGACGGTCTCCGCCACGGAATCCGCCATGCGGCTCGCCACAAAGCGGTTCCAGATCAGACGGTACAGCCGCAGCTGATCGCGGTCCAGGGAATCCTTGATCATCTCCGGCGTGCGCGTCACGTCCGTGGGGCGGATGGCCTCATGCGCGTCCTGGCTGCGGCCCTTGTTCGCCGCGCCGGCGCGCTTTGCCGCATAGGCTTCCCCAAACCGGCCGCCCACGTAGTCGCGGGCCGCCGCGTCCGCCTCGTCGGCGATGCGCACGGAATCGGTACGCAGGTAGGTGATGATACCCACCGTGCCGTTGCCCTTTAGGCTGATGCCCTCGTACAGCTGCTGCGCGACGCGCATCGTCTTCTGCGGGGACAGGTTCAGCACGCGGGACGCGTCCTGCTGCAGCGTGCTGGTGGTGTAGGGCAGCGGCGCCTTCTTGACCTTCTGCGTGGTCCTGATATCCGAAACGGCATAGGCCGCGCCGCGAAGCTCCGCCGCGATCCGGTCCGCCGTCTCCTTGTCCGGGATCTTCTCTTTGTCGTTGACGTGCAGCGTGACGGGCTTCTTTTTGCCGTCCGCGGTCACCGCCGCGTCGATGGTCCAGTACTCCTCCGGCACAAAGGCCGCGATCTCCTCGTCGCGCGACGCGATCATGCACAGCGTGGCGGACTGCACGCGCCCCGCGGAGAGCCCGCGCTTTACCTTGCGCCATAACAGCGGGCTGATGGAATAGCCCACCAGGCGGTCCAGCACGCGGCGCGCCTGCTGCGCGTCGATCAGGTCCTCATCCAGGCTGCGCGGATTCTTTAATGACTCCTTTACGGCGGTCTTGGTGATCTCGTTGAAGGTGATGCGCTTTGTCGCCGCGTCCGGCAGCGAGAGCGCCTCCTTCAAATGCCAGGCGATCGCCTCTCCCTCGCGGTCCGGGTCGGTGGCCAGATACACGGTCTTGGCCTTTTTGGCCTTCTTGCGCAGATCGGACACCAGATCGCCCTTCCCGCGGATCGTGATATAGTTCGGGGCAAAGCCGTTCTCAATGTCGATGCCCATCTTGCTCTTGGGGAGGTCGCGCACGTGGCCGCCGGAGGCCTCCACGTCGTAATTGCTTCCCAGAAATTTCTTTATCGTCTTGACCTTTGCAGGTGACTCTACAATGATCAGATTGTCAGCCATAGTCTGTCAGCTCCTGTAACAAGCATTTTCTCGCAAAACTGCCGGCCGCAGCGTTCGCGTCCGGACAGCGCACTCAATATACACAATTTGAATTATCCCTGCAAGCCCTTTTATTATGAAGTTTTTGTTTCCCGTCCGGCGCCTAGTCTGCTATAATGTGAAGAACGACGCTTACAGGAGCATATGATGGAACTTCTTAAACTGGTACTGGTGTTTGCGGTCCTCATCGGACTCATCATTCTGAAACGGCCGCTGTGGCAGGCGGCGCTGGCGGCCTCGGTCTGCTGTTTTCTGTTTTACTGGCTCCCGGTGGGAGACGGCTTAAAAAAGGTGTGGGGGTCCGTGGGCTCCTGGAGCACCGCGCAGCTTCTGCTGCTCACCTACGTGATCACCTTCCTGCAGTCCATGATCAAGGCCAAAAACGGCATCTCGCGTTCGCAGAAGGCGCTCACCGGCCTCTTCCACAACAACTGGGTCACCTGCACCGTGGCGCCGTTCGTGATCGGCCTGCTGCCCACCGCGCCTGCCGTATTCATCTCCGGCGACATCATTGAAGACGCCGTGGGCGACCGTCTCACCAAGACGCAGAAAGCCACCGCAGCCTCGTTTTTCCGCCACATTCCGGAGGCCTTTCTGCCCACCTATTCGTCCATCCTCACCGCACTGGCGCTCACCGGCCTCACCGCCGGCCCCTTCGTGCTGGGCATGCTGCCGCTGATGCTCCTCATGGTGCTTATCGGCTGCCTGTTCCTCTACCTCGGCCGCGTGCCGTTCAAAGCGGATGGCGCGCCGTCCAAAAACAAACTGAAGGACCTGGGCAACTTCTTTGCCGGCATCTGGCCGCTGTTTCTCGCCATCGTGCTGGTGGTGGGCTTTGACTGGAACGTGCTGCTCGTGATCGTGGGCGTGACGCTCGCCTACCTGGTGATCGGCCGGTTCTCCTTTGCCACCCTCAAGCCGTTTTTCAAGGATTCCCTGCAGCTTAAGATCATGGCCAACACCGTCGCGGTCTACGTGTTCCGCGGCGCGCTCGAGGCCACCGGCGCCGTGGAAAAGCTGCCCGAGTTTTTCGGAAAGCTGCCCATCCCCGCCTTCCTGATCTTCATGCTCATCTGCTTTTTCGGCTCCATCGTGGCGGGCGCCATGACCATGGCCACCACCATCGTGCCCATCGCCTTCGCGTCCATCCCGGGCGCCGGCCTGCCGCTGTTATGCCTGCTCATGGGTTCCATCTACGCCGGCAGCCAGGTCTCGCCCACCCACGTGTGCCTCACGCTCTCCTGCGATCACTTCGGGGTGCCCTTAAGCGGCCTGATCAAGACGACCATCCCCATCATCGCCGTCTTCCTGGTCACCGCCGCGCTCTACTACCTGGGCATGCTGGCGATCCTGTAAAAAGGGCGGCATATAAAGACGCGGACAGAACGCTCATTTTGCAGCGTCCGTCCGCGTCTTTTCTTTTTGTCTGCTCGCGTTTTTGCGCGCTTACCCGTTATCCTGCCGCCCGCAGTGGGCCGCCAGCAGATCCACGGCCTCCAGATACCCCTGAAGCCCGTGCCCCGCAACGGTCGCGATGCAGGCCTGCCGCACAAAGGAGACCTGCCTGAAGTCCTCGCGCTTTGAGACGTCGGAGATGTGCACCTCCACCGTGGGGATCCGCACCGCCTTCAGCACGTCCAGAAGGGCGATAGACGTATGCGTATAGGCCGCCGGATTGAACACGATCCCGTCCGTATTGCCGTAGGCCTCCTGGATGCGGTCCACCAGCGCGCCCTCGTGATTGGACTGGAACAGTTCCACTTCTATGCCGCGCGCGGCGCAGTGGCTGCGGATCATGCCGCAGAGCGTCTCGTAGCTTTCCGCGCCGTAAAGGCCCGGCTCGCGAATGCCCAGCATGTTGATGTTCGGGCCGTTTAAGACCAGTATCTTCATTGGTGTCTCTCCCTTCGTCTTCCGCCGCTTTAGCTGCCGTCAGCGTTTTAAAAACAGGTCTGCCACCTGTCCGGCCGCCGTCTCCGGCGTACCGTCGTTATCCACGCAAAAGTCTGCCGCCGCCTCATAAAACGGCCTGCGTCTCTGATACAGGGCCTGCAGATCGCCCGAGAGCGGACGGTCCTCTGTGGCCAGTGCGGAAATCCCGCGCCTGAGCCAGCAGAGCCTGCCGTTTTGCCGCAGGGCGCGCACGTTTTCGGCCCGCAGCACCGTCCCGCCGCCGCAGGCGATCACCAGGCCGGTCTCCTTCGCCATCCTGTTTACCTGCGCAGTCTCCGCCTCCCGGAAGGCCTCTTCGCCGTCCTGCGTGATGATCTGCGCCGGCGTGCGCCCGCAGCTTTGCGTGACCGCCTGGTCCAGATCCACAAACCGCCGCCCCAGCTTTTCGGCGACAGCCCGGCCGATTCTGCTCTTGCCGCAGCCCGGCATGCCGATCAGCACGACGTTTTCCAGTTCCTGTTCCAGCGCCTGCAGGATCCGCTCCGCGGCGGCTTTCTCCGCCTCTTCGTCCGCCTTCCGGTCAAAAAAGAGCCGGTCCGCGGCGACCGCCTGCATCGCCAGCATGGGCAGGCCGCCCCCAGACGGGATGCCTCGCTCCCGCGCCTGCAGCACGAGCGCGGTCCGCAGCGGATTGTAGACCACGTCCAGCACCCCGGAAAGCCCGTCAAAGACGTCCAGGTCCACCGGCGTTTCGCCGTTGTCCGGGTACATGCCCACGGGGGTGGTGTTGATCAGCACGTCCGCGTCGCGGTGCCTTGCGATATTGCCGTAATGTTCCGGTCCGGACCGGGAGATCTTCACGATCTGCGCCGCCCCGGCCTGCGCGGCGCACCAGGCTGCCGTTTTACTCGTACCGCCGGTCCCCAGGATCACGACCTTCCTGTTTTGCAGGGACACGCCGGCACGCCCGGCCAGAAAGCGCAGGCCTTCCGCGTCCGTATTGTCCCCCGCAATGCCGTCTTTGGTAAACCGCAGCACGTTCACGCAGCCGATCCCGCGCGCCGCCGGCGACAGACTGCCGCAGTACGGCAGCACGGCCTGTTTGTAGGGGATCGTCACGTTCAGGCCGCCAAGGTCCGGCCGGCGCAGAAAGGCGTCCAGCTCCTCCGCCCGCAGCGGATACAGCCGGTACTCCCCGTTTCCCAGCATCCCGTGGATCTTTTCCGAAAAGCTGTGCCCCAGCGGCCAGCCGATCAGTCCAAAGCGCATGTCAGACCTCGCTGTAATTGCCCAGGAAATTAAAGTACTCGCCGGAAACCTCCAGTTCGCCCAGAAGCTTCACCACCTCCGGCTGCTGCGCGGAGGCCTCCACGTCCAGATAGAACATGAATTCAAAGTCGCGTCCCGCGATGGGACGGCTCTCCAGCTTGGTGATGTTTAAGCCCAGCGCCGCGAACTTTGCGATCATCCGGTAGAGCGAGCCCGGGCTGTGCGGCAGCGTGAACATCATGCTCATGCGGTTCGCGCCGGGGTAGATCTCCAGGTCGCGGGAGATGCAGATAAAGCGCGTATAGTTGTTCTCGCGGTCCTGGATGTGGTCCTTTACCGAGACCAGGCCGTAGAGCGACGCGCAGTTGTGCGAGGCGATGGCCGCGATGTCCGTGCGCGGCGACTGCGCCACCATGCGGGCGGCCTCCGCCGTATTTTCGCAGGCGGTCACCTTCACGTTTGGCAGGGTCGCCAGAAAGCCCGCGCACTGGCCGATCGCCTGGCTGTGGGAGCAGATCTCCCGCACGTCTTCCGGCTTTGTGCCGGGCTTTACCAGCAGGCAGTGGTCGACGTGCAGCCGCAGAGACCGCACGATATGGAAATTGTGGTTCTTCATCAGGTCGTAGACCGCCGTGACCGAACCGTAGGAGCTGTTTTCTATGGGCAGGATGCCAAAACGGCAGAAGCCCTTCTGGACCATCTGGAAAACGCCGTCAAAGGTCTTGCTGTACATGATGCTGGGCGCGGCAAAGAGCTTGTCGCAGGCCAGCTGCGAATACGCGCCCTCCACGCCCTGGCAGGCTACCAGCGCCCGCTGCGGAAACAGCGCGGGCGTGTTGTCCCTTGCCGCTTCCACCGCAGCCGTCAGCGCGCCGCCGCGGCCACTTTTGCTCACCTGGTAGGACCGGCTCAGGTCAAACAGCGTCTGAAACAGGACGCGGGCGTAATCTTCCAGGCCTTCGCCCGCCTGCTCGCTCACCGCCGCCAATATGGTGCGCTCCCTTGCGGGATCGTACACCGGCGCCCCGCTCTGCTGCTTGCAGGCCGCGATCGCGGCGGAGACTTCCATCCGCTTTTTGAACAGGTCCATCATCCCGCTGTTGACCGCGTCCATTTCTTTTCTGAGTTCTTCCAAACTGCTCATAATAACTCCTTGCTCTGTTTGGTCTTTTTATCTGATGATATGTCCTTTCGTATGACGATGCGGCTCCGATAACGGTTCCTGCCGCCCTGCCGTCATCCTGCGCGCAGCGAAGGATCCTGAAAAGCCGAGGGGGATCCTTCGACTCCGTTCGCTGCGCTCAGGATGACAAAGGGCCGATCCTTATTACGGCCTACAGTCTTCCGGCCCCTGCCAAAAGGTCCAGAACGGCAAGCGCCGCCGCGGCCTCCACCACGGGCACCGCGCGCACCGCGACGCAGGGATCGTGCCGCCCCTTTATCTCGATCGTTGTCTCTTTCATAGTCCGCAGATCCACGCTCTGCTGCGCCGTTCCGATGGACGGCGTGGGCTTGAACGTTACGGAAAACAATAACGGCATGCCGTTTGTGATGCCGCCCAGGATCCCGCCGCAGTGATTGGTGACGGTCCTCACCGCCCCGTCCCGTACGCAGAACGCGTCGTTTGCCTGCGAGCCGCGCAGGCCGGCATAGTCTTCGCCCGCGCCGAAGGAGACCGCTTTTACCGCCGGGATGCCGAACAACAGCTTTGCCAGCACGCTCTCCACCCCGTCAAACATCGGGTCGCCCACGCCGCCCGGCAGGCCGGTCACCGCGCATTCCACGCAGCCGCCCACGGAATCCTCCGCCGTCCTGGCCGCCAGGATCTCCTGCTTCATGGCCGCGCCGGCCGCCGCGTCAAGCACCGGCAGTTCATTTTTAAGGATGCCGGCAAAGTCCGCGGGACTTACGCACACCGGGTCAAAGGCCATATCGCGGGCTTCTCCCACGCGCAGCAGGTGCGCGCCGACCGCCACGCCGCGCCGTGCAAGCAGCTGCAGCGCCAGACCGCCCGCCGCACAGAGCGGCGCCGTGAGCCGTCCGGAAAAATGTCCGCCGCCGCGCAGATCCGCGCTCTCTCCGTACCGGAGCAGGGCCGTATAGTCCGCGTGTCCGGGCCGCGGCGTAAAGCGGAGCGCCTCGTAATCGCCGCTGTGCGCGTCGCCGTTTTCAAAGACGACGGCCACCGGATCGCCGGTCGTCGCACCGTCCCGGATCCCGGATAAAAACCGCGGGACATCCGTTTCCTTTCTGGCGGTCGCAAGCGCCGACCGTCCCGGCGCGCGGCGGTCCAAAAACCGCTGCAGCGCCTCCGTATTTACGGGTTCTCCCGCGGGCAGCCCGTTTACGACCGCCCCCACGGCGGGCCCGTGCGAAGCGCCAAAAAGCGAGACCGTTATCCTGTTTCCGCATTCAGATGCCATCCGCGACACCTCCCAAAGCTCTGTAGTCCTCAAAAAAGGCCGGATAGGACTTGCTTACGCAGTCCGCGCCGTCTATCACCGTCGGTCCCTCCGCGCCGGCTGCAAGCACCGCGGCCATCATGGCCACGCGGTGGTCGTTAAAACTGTCGACCGCCGCGCCGCGCGGCTTTCCGCCCCATATATGCAGTTCGTCCGCCTGCGCCGCAGCGCGGATGCCAAAGGCCCGCAGCACCGTCAATATGGCCTGCAGCCGGTCCGACTCCTTTAACCGCAGCCTGCCGCAGCCGGTAAACACGCTCTCCCCCTCCGCAAAGGCCGCGACGGCGGCCAACGGCAGGGCCAGATCCGGGATCTCGTCCAGATCCGCGCGGATCGCACGCAGCCGCCCGGGCCGCACCGTCACCGTGCCGCTGCCGTCCGCGGCTGCATCGGTCTGCACCTCTGCGCCGAACCGCTGCAAAAGCGCCGCCATAGCCCGGTCCCGATGCAGGGAAGCGGGATTTAAACCCGTCACTGTAATCGGTCCGGACACCGCGCCGGCTGCCAGGAAAAAGGCTGCGCCGGACCAGTCGCCCTCCGCGCGAAGCGTCTGCGGCGTGCGAAAGCGCTGTCCGCCCGGTACCAGAAAGCCGTCCGCCGTCTCTGTGACCGATACGCCGAACGCGCGCAGCGTCTGTACGGTGAGCGCCACATACCCGGCGGAAGACAGCGGCGTGGTTAGTTTTATTGCACTGTCGCCGGAAAGCAGCGGCAGGGCGAACAAAAGCCCCGTGATATACTGCGACGAGACGTTCCCCGGCAGGGTAAAAACGCCGGACGTAAGCCGCCCCGACATGCTAAACGGCGTGTGATCCTGCGTGGCGGATACGCCGTGCGCCCGCAGGCAGGCGATCAGTTCCGCTAACGGCCGCTCATTCAGCCGCCCGCTGCCGCAGAACGCGGCGCCGTCCCGCAGCGCCGCCGCGACCGGCACAAAAAAGCGCAGCGTCGAGCCGCTCTCCCCGCAGTCTAACAGGGGCACGGCGTTGCCGTAAAAGGCCGGCCCATCCGCCCTGCGCAGCATCCTGCGGCCGTCTGCCGTCTCAAAAAGCGGCGTGATCCGCACCGCGTCGCTTTGCCGCATAGCCCCGGCCCCCAGCGCGCGCAGGCAGCCGAGCGTCGCTTCGATGTCCGCCGAGGTCCCCGCGTTTTCCACCGTGCAGGGACGGTCTCCCAGCGCCGCCGCGATCAGCAGCCGGTGCGCGTGCGATTTGGACGCGGGCGCAGTAAAGCTGCCCCGCAGCGCCGCCGGCTGGATCCGCACCTGTCTGTGTTCTGTCCCGTTGTCAACCATCGATCCCCGCCTCAAAGATCCTTTCCAGTTCTTCCATTTTAACGGGGACCAGCACGCAGTCTCCGATCGCGCGCGGCATCACCAGCGTAAGGGTGTCGCCGCGGCGCTTTTTGTCCGACACGGCGGCGTCTGAAAGCTCCCGTGCGGTAAAATCCGTATGCGTGGGCAGGCCAAACCTCGCAAGCAGCGCCGCCAGCCGGTCCGAGAAGGCCTCAGACGCATAGTCCAGCCTTTCGGAGGTGCGCGCCATCAGCACCATGCCCGCCGCCACCGCGCTCCCGTGGGAGACGGCGTAGCCGGAGCACTTTTCTATCGCGTGCGCGGGCGTGTGCCCCAGGTTTAAAAACTGCCGTTTTCCGTGATCGGTCTCGTCGCCGGTCACATACTGTTCCTTTATGGAGATGCACCGCGCGATCAGGTCCGCCGTCGCGTCCCCGCGCGAAAACCCTTCAAAGCGCGCAAACAGCGCCGGATCGCAGAGCACCCCGTATTTGACTGCCTCCGCCAGCCCGTCCGCGTACACCGCGGGAGGCAGGGTCGCGAACGTTTCACAGTCGCAGATCACCGCGAAAGGCTGCCAGAAACTTCCCATCAGATTCTTGCCGGCCGGCAGGTCCACGGCGGTCTTTCCGCCTACGGAGGAATCCACCGCCGCCAGCACCGTCGTGGGCAGCTGCACGCAGCGGATGCCGCGCTGGTACACCGACGCGGCAAAGCCGGTCAGATCTCCGGTCACACCGCCGCCCAGCGCCGCCGCGATATCCGCGCGCGTAAGCCCCGCCTGCGCCATGTGCTCCACCAGCTGCATCAGCGTCTCCGGCGTCTTGTGCGCCTCGCCGTGCGGGAACATGTGCCGGACCACCGTAAAGCCGGCCGCCGCAAACGCCTGCGCGGTGCGCTCCATGTACAGCGGCGCCACCACATCGTCGGACACCAGAAAGACCGTACAGGGGGCCGTGCGCCGTGCCAGAAGCTCTCCGCAGTCCCGCAGCAGGCCGTCTCCCACCCAGACCGGGTAGGGACTGCCGGTGCGGATGGTCAGTTCCGTGATCCCGCCGTTCATGAATGCCAGCCCTCCACCTTTTCCTTGCGGATGCGCCCGTCGCGCAGCAGGGACTTCAGCACGTTGGCGTCCCGCGCATGCAGCGCGTTTTCATATTCCTGCAGATGCTCCCGCAGGATGCGGATCTCCTCCGCCAGATAGTCGCGGTTCTCCAAAAAGAGTTCCGTCCACATCGTCTCGTTCAGATAGGCCACGCGCGTAAGCGACCGGAAGCTGCCGGCCGAAAAGCCCTTGTGTTCCATGGCCGTGGGGCTTTTGACGTACGAGCTGGATAAAATATGCGCCAGCTGGGAGGTATAGGCGATCTTCCGGTCGTGCTCCTCCGCGGACGCCGTCTGGACGCCCCTAAATCCCAGCGCCGTAAAGAAATACTCCAGCTTGGGCAAAAGCTCCTCCGGCGGATCGATCAGGATCATCCAGGCCCCGGAAAAGACAGCGCCGTCCGCTGCGTCGTAGCCGGAAAACTCCCGGCCTGCCATCGGATGGCCGCCCACGTACACAAAGCCGTGGGAACGCGCCAGGTTCTCCATGGGATAGGCCACGTAGCGCTTTACGCCGCAGCAGTCGATCACCACCGTATCCGCGGCGATATGCCCGCAGTGCTCCATCAGCCAGTTCACCGCGTCCCTGGGGTACAGAGCGATCAGGATCAGGCTGCAGGCGGGGATGGTCGTCTCGTCCAGAACGCCGCTTATCACGCCGTCTTCCTCCGCCTTATAGAAGACCGTCTCGTTGACGTCGCAGGCGTACACGGTGCAGTCCGTCCGCGCGCTGAGCGCCTTGGCAAACGAACCGCCGATCAGGCCCAGCCCTACGATCCCCACGGTTTCAAACCCTTGCTTTTCCGTTTTTTCCGGTTGCTTTTCCATGTTCAAACCCTCTTTCGTCTCCTGTGCGGCCAAACCGCCCGTATCCTACCGCGCAAAGCCCTGTCTGGCCGTGCGGATCACGTCGATCTGCTTTTTCAGTACGTCAAAGGCTTTGGGCGTAAGGGACTGCTTGCCGTCGCACAGCGCGTGCGGCGGGTCGTTGTGCACCTCTATGATCAGGCCGTCCGCGCCGGCTGCCGTCGCCGCCAGCGACATGGGCGCCACCAGCTCTGCGCGTCCGGTGGAATGGCTCGGATCCACGATCACCGGCAGATGCGAGAGTTTGTGCAGCACCGGGATGGCGCACACGTCCAGCACGTTGCGGGTATAGGTGTCAAAACCGCGGATGCCGCGTTCGCACAGGATCACCCGTTCGTTGCCGCCCGCCATGATATACTCCGCGCTCATCAGCAGTTCCTCAAAGGTGGCCATCAGCCCGCGCTTTAAAAGAATGGGCTTGTCGATATGCCCCAGCTCCTTCAACAGTTCGAAATTCTGCATGTTGCGCGCGCCCACCTGGATCACGTCGATATCGTCAAAATACTTGAGCTGTGAGATATCCATCACCTCGGACACCAGCGGCAGGCCGGTCTCCCTTTTGGCGATCGAAAGCAGGCGCAGGCCCTCCTCCCGCAGGCCCTGGAAAGAATACGGCGACGTGCGCGGCTTGAACGCGCCGCCGCGCAGCAGGTCCGCGCCTGAGGCCTTT
>CACZPX010000257.1 GCA_902783095.1 uncultured Lachnospiraceae bacterium | reverse complement strand
GTAAGCACCGCCAGGATCAGCAATACAGAAAGAATGGATCTGCTCTTTTTCATCTGTTCACCCTCCTTTTTCCGAACGTTCTCCGTTACACCGCGGTCTCTGCCCTACTGTCTTTTCGCGGGCAGCAGGTCCGCCAGCCGCGCAAACTGTGAAAGCGAAAGCGCCTCCCCGCGGATATTTTCCTCCAGGTCCAGGTCCCGCAGGGCCTGCTGCACCTGCTCCTTGGTCACGTGCAGGGCGCCGGCGTTTGCCAGGCTGTTGACCAGGGTCTTGCGCCGCTGCCCGAACGCGGCCCGGATGACGGAAAACATCCGCGCCGGATCGGCCGTCCGCACCGGCGGCTCCGTCCGCAGCAGCAGCCGGATCACCACCGAACTGACCGCCGGCCGCGGGATAAAGCAGTTGGGCGGCACGTTTGCCACCAGCTCCGGCTCCGCGTAGTACTGCACCGCCAGCGACAGCGCGCCGTAGTCCTTGCTGCCGGGGCCGGCCGCCATCCGCTCCGCCACTTCCTTCTGGATCATCACGGTGATGCTCTGCGCGGGGGTCCTATCCTCCAGCAGGCGCATGATGATGGGCGTGGTGATGTAGTAGGGCAGGTTCGCCACCACCTTTAAGCGGCCGCCCGCCTGCGCGGCAAGCGCGGCGATATCATACTTTAAAATGTCCTCGTTTACGACCTCCGCGTTGGGATAGGCGGCGAGCGTCTCGTTCAATACCGGGATCAGGTCCCGGTCGATCTCCACCGCCACCACGCGGCCGGCCGCGTCCGCCAGCGCCTGCGTGAGCGTTCCGATCCCCGGCCCGATCTCCAGCACGGTATCTTCCTTTGCGACGTCCGCGGCGTCCACGATCCGCTCCAGCACGCGCGCGTCAATCAGAAAGTTCTGTCCGAAGCGCTTCTTTAAGACCAGTGCGTGCTTTTTTAAGACCGCAGCCGTCTCGCCGCTGTCGATCAGTCTGCTCATAGGCGGTAGAACCTCCCGGCGTTTTCGCAGGTGACCGTCTCGATCTCCTCCGCCGTGCAGCCGCGCAGGGCCGCGATCTGGTCCAGAACGGCCGGCAGATACAGCGAACTGTTGCGTTCGCCGCGGTGCGGGGTGGGCGAAAGGTAGGGACAGTCCGTCTCCAGAAGCATCCGCTCCGGCGGCATATACGCCGCCACCTCCTTCAGTTTTCTGGCGTTCTTATAGGTGACCACGCCGCCGATCCCCAGACAGTATCCCAGGTCCAGAAAGCGGGCCGCCATCTCCTTTTCGTAGGAGAAACAGTGGATCACGCAGGAGAGCGCGTCTCCGCCTGCCTCCCTTAACATGTCGTAAGTATCCTGCGCGGCGTCCCGGCTGTGGATGATCACCGGCAGGTCCAGTTCCCGGGCCAGCTCCAGCTGTGCCGCGAACCACTTCTGCTGCACGTCCCGCGCCGGCTCCGGCCAGTGATAGTCCAGGCCGATCTCGCCGACCGCCACGACTTTGGGCTTTTTCGCGGCCTCCCGCAGCCAGGCCATATCCGCCTCGCCGCGTTCCAGTTCCTCCACGTCCGACGGGTGAAAGCCCGCCGCCGCGTACATAAAACCGTACCGCGCCGCGAGCGCCGCGGAGGCCTCGGTGGAGGCGCGGTTGGCCCCCACGTTCACCACGCGGCCGATCCCCGCAGGCTCCAGGGCCGCCAAAACCGCCGCGCGGTCCGCGTCAAAGGCCGCGTCGTCGTAATGCGCGTGCGAGTCGAAGATCATCGGATCTCCGAACCGGCCGGCAGATCGGTCTCCGGCACCATCAGCGCCAGATTGCCGTCCGCGTCCTCCGCGCACAGGATCATGCCCTCGCTCTTTAAGCCGGCCAGCGTAGCGGGCTTTAAGTTGACGATCACCATCACCTTCTTGCCCACCATCTGCTCGGGCTTGTACCAGGCCTTGATACCGGATACGATCTGGCGCACCTGATCGCCGATCTTTACCTGGGAGCAGAGCAGCTTTTTGGATTTTTTCACTTCCTCGCAGGCGATGATCTCGCCCACGGCAAACTGCAGCTTTTCAAAGTCCTCGTAGGCGATCTCCGGCTTCTGTTCCAGATGGATCCTTGCCTGTTCGGGCTGTTTGTCTTCCTCCTCCGGCTTCTCTTCCGCCGGCGCCTCCTTCGGGCCGAATTTTTCCCGGATCAGCGCCATGGTCTTTTCCGGATCCAGGCGGGCAAACAGGATCTCCGGCTTATCCGTGACCTTATTTCCGGACGGATACAGGCCGAAGGTGCCCAGTTCCTCATCGGTGCGCAGCGCGGTATTCAGCTGCTTTACGATACGCTCCGCCGTATCCGGCAGAAAGGCGTGCAGCAGGGAAGCGCCGATGGTGATGCTCTCGGTCAGGTTGTAGAGCACCGTCTGCAGACGCGCCTGCTTTTCGGGATCCTTGGCCAGCGCCCAGGGCATGGTCTCGTCGATATACTTGTTGCAGCGCTTGAACAGCGCGAAGATGGCCGTCAGGGCGTCCGCCACATGCAGGCCTTCCATGCAGGCGTCCACGTTCTTTACGGCGGCCAGCGCCTCCGCCTTCAGCTCTTCGTCCACGGGCTCCGTGGCCTTGGCGTCGGTCACCACGCCGCCAAAGTACTTGTTGGTCATCGCCACGGTGCGGTTGACCAGGTTGCCCAGGGTGTTGGCCAGGTCGGAATTCAGGCGTTCGATCATCAGTTCCCAGGTGATCACGCCGTCGTTTTCAAACGGCATCTCGTGCAGCACGAAGTAGCGCACCGCGTCCACGCCGAAAAAGTCCACCAGGTCGTCCGCGTACAGCACGTTTCCGCGGGACTTGCTCATCTTGCCGTCCCCCTGCAGAAGCCACGGGTGGCCGAACACCTGCTTGGGCAGCGGCTCGCCCAGGGCCATCAGGAAGATGGGCCAGTAGATGGTATGGAAGCGGATGATATCCTTGCCGAT
>CACZPX010000256.1 GCA_902783095.1 uncultured Lachnospiraceae bacterium | reverse complement strand
CATGTCCGCGGCGCAGAAGGCCGTGACGATGCCCTGGGCGTTGCGCTTGATGCAGGGGATCTCCACCAGGCCGGCCACGGGGTCGCAAACCAGCCCCAGCTGGTTCTTTAAGGCAATGGCGGCGGCGTCGGCGCACTGTGCGGGCGTGCCGCCCATCAGTTCCGTCAGGGCAGCGGCCGTCATCGCGGCAGCGGAGCCGCACTCCGCCTGGCAGCCGCCGGTCGCGCCGGCCAGGCTCGCCCGCTTGTTGATCACCATGCCAAAGGCGGCGGCGGTGAACATGGCCATCAGCACGGCGCCGCGGTCTGCGCCGCGGTCCGCCATCATGCTCACCAGACAGCCGGGCATGATGCCGCAGGAGCCCGCCGTGGGGGCCGCGACGATCTTGCCCATGGCGGCGTTGTACTCCGCCACGCCCACGCCGCGCGCGACGGCGCGTTCCACAAAGCGGCCCATAAGCCCCTCTTTTTTATCGTAGTATTTCATCATGCGGTAGCCGTCGCCGCCGGTCAGACCGGAGGTGGACTTTAGCGACTTTTTCTGGCTCTTTTTGATGGATTCCTCCATCACGTCAAGCCGCTCCTCCATCATCTGCAGCAGCTCTTTTTCCGGCTTTTCCATGGCCTCGGCCTGCTCGGCCAGCACCACGTCGCTGATGCGCTTTCCCGCCTGTTCCGCTTCTTCTACCAATCCGGCTACGGTCTTATAATCCATGGCAGCCTCCTACAGTTTCTTCATCAGGATCACGTTGATCACGTTGGGCAGGATCTTCAGGCTGGTCAAAAAGGACTCCGGCACCTCGTTGTCCGTCTCGATCATCATCAGTGCTTCGCCGCCGCGTTTTTTGCGCGACATGCGGAAGCTCGCGATGTTCATGTCCGCGTAGAACATGAAGTTGGTGACCGCGGCGATGGCGCCGGGCTTGTCCATGTGGCGGATGAGGATGGTGTTGTTCTTGCCGGTGTACTCCACGTCCATGCCGTTGACGCTCTGCACCATGATGTTGCCGCCGCCTATGGAAGCGCCCTCCACCAGCGATTCCTTGCCGCTCTTTCCGATCAGATGGATGATGGCGGTGTTGGGGTGGGCGTCGGGCAGGTCGACGTTCTCAAAGTCGTAGACGATGCCCTTTTCGTCGGCGATCTCCAGCGAGCGCGGCACGTCGTCGTACCAGGAGTGCATCCCCAGGCAGCCCGCGATCACCGCGCGGTCGGTGCCGTGGCCCTTGCCGGTCTGGGCAAAGGAACCCGCAAACTTGACGTGGGCCTCCGCCACCTCGTCCTCCAGCATTTTCCAGGCCACGCGGCCCAGACGCACCGCGCCGGCCGTATGGGAAGAAGAGGGCCCGATCATGATAGGGCCGATGATATCGAATACAGTGGTCATAAATCCTCCGGATCAGAGCTCGTCGGTATCGAGCATTACGGTGAAGGGACCGTCGTTGACCAGGCGCACCTCCATGTGCGCGCCGAACACACCGGCCCCGGTGGGAATACGGTATTCGTTTTGCAGGCGGTCCAGCGCGTAGCGGTACAAGAGCTCCGCGTGGTCCGGGCTGCCGGCGTCCACAAAGGACGGACGGTTGCCTTTTTTGCAGTTTGCGTACAGCGTAAACTGGGAGATCAGCAAAATCTCCCCGGAAACGTCCTGTACGGACAGGTTGGTCTTGCCGGCTTCGTCGGCGAAGATGCGCAGGTTGACGGTCTTTTTCAGCAGCTTGTCGGCGGCAGCGGTATCGTCTGCGTCGCAGACGCCCAGAAAGACCAGCAGACCGTGTCCGATCTGCCCGGTCACAGCGCCGTCCACGCTGACAGACGCGCTCTGCACGCGCTGGATCAGTGCTCTCATAGAATGGCGGGATCCTTCCTTGCTTGATGGCTCCGGTGCGAAAACACCCGGAATCCTGCAGACATTATAGAGCATTCCGGCAAAAAAGGATATACCGAAACAAAAGAATTGTGTTATGATTAGCAGTACGTGCGGCACTGCAGTATCCGCCGCGCGGATGGAAAGGAACGATGGAATGGCTGGAAACAGAAGAGCGATCATAACGGACCTGACGGTGGGGAGCGTGCCCAAACAGCTGCTCACCTTTGCCGCGCCGCTCGTCGCGTCGGGCTTTTTGCAGACTTTTTACAACATGGTGGACATGCTCGTGGTGGGACACTGGGTCGGCACCAACGGCCTGGCAGCGGTCTCCATCGGTGCGGACGTGCTGCACTTTCTGATGTTCATCGCGCTCGGCATCGCCAGCGCGGGGCAGATCATCATCTCCCAGTTCATCGGCGCAAAGCAGCGGGAGAAGGTCACCCATATGATCGGCACGCTCTTTACCTTCGTGCTGTCCGCCGCCGTGGTGATGACCCTGGTCTGCTTTTTGCTGCGCTACCAGATTTTGGGCTTTTTGAACACGCCGCCGGAGGCCTTCGACTACGCCTACAGCTACGCGGTCACCTGCATCTTCGGCCTGATCTTTATCTACGGCTACAACCTTGTGAGCGCCATCCTGCGCGGCATGGGCGACTCGCGCCACCCGTTCATCTTCATCGCCATCGCTTCGCTGGTGAACATCGTGCTGGACCTGCTGTTCGTGGCGGTCTTTGAGATGGGGCCCTTCGGCGCCGCCCTGGCCACGGTGATCGGGCAGAGCATCAGCTTTATCTGCGCGCTGGTGATTTTGTACAGACGCCGGGAGGAGCTGGGCTT
>CACZPX010000255.1 GCA_902783095.1 uncultured Lachnospiraceae bacterium | reverse complement strand
TAGGTCTTGTTGGGGTCGAAATCTTCCGGATACAGCACCCAGCCGTCGATCTCCACGCCGTCGCGGTCCGTAAAGGTAAAGTGCTCGGTGTGCGCGCATTCGCGGGCGTCCATGTACTCTTTGTTGAAGCAGGAGAGCTTTTCGCACACGCCGTTTTTCTTGCGGTAGAACTCCTGCGGGGCGTCCATCTCCATGCCGATCATGTAGATGTCGTCCGCCTTGCCCACGGCTGCACTGACGATGTTCACGTCGTCCGCCAGCAGGGTCATGTTGCCGCAGGCGTCCATCTTCTTATACATGGAACGGTAGTTGTCCGTGTGCAGGAAATAGAAGGCGTCGTCCGCGTCCCAGCTGCTGCCGCCGCCGGCGATGTCGCTGCCCACCGGGCCCAGCGTGATGTCGGGCGAGCAGACCTTCTTAAAGCTGCCGTCCATCTCCGCCGCGTAGAGGTCGTCGTTCTGGCTGGTGCCCAGCTTTTCGCCCATGTTGGCCCAGAACAGAAGCTGATCGCCCACAAAGGAGGCGGTGCTGAGATTATACTTGCCCGCCAGCGGGACCTCGGTGACGGTGCCGTCCGTCAGGTCGCGGATAAACAGCAGGCTTTCCTGTTTGTTGTAGGTGGTAAAGCAGGTGCCCCAGTAGGCGCATTTGGTCTTCGCTTCGTTTACGGCGATGCCGGTCACGTCCATGTACAGGTCGGTCAGAAGCTCCTGCGTGTTCGCCTTGGTGTCGCACAGGAACAGGCCGGTGCGGACCTTGTTGATCACGCCCTTGCCGTTGAACCAGAAGGGCAGCTCGTCAAATACGCTGTAATCCTTTTCCTCTTCCAGCGCCTTTAACACGTCCTCTTTTTCCTTGCCTTCCAGACCGGAGATGTCCGGCTTGGTGACGTTGCGGCGGCCGCCCACCAGCCACTTGTCACAGCCGAGCGGCTTGATAAAGGAGACGGCAAACGGGAAGAAAAAGGCTTCGCAGGCCTCGCCGCCGTTTGTGGAGATGGCGTTGTAGGTGGTGTAGGTCACCGCCGCGTTGCTCTTGTGCGCCTTCTTGCGGTCGCTTGCGAACAGGACGGTGTCGTCATCCAGAAAGAGAGGGGCGGAGCCGTCGTCCCCGGCGGTCAGCCGGTACAGGGCGGGCGTATGCGCCTCGTCATAGACCCAGATGTCGGTCTTATAGCCGTTGTTTTCCAGATCGCCCTCGGTCACGGTAAAGGCCGCCTTTTTTCCGGAGGGGGAAAGCGTCAGTGCGCCGAGCTTTTTGATGCGGGCAACGTCGTCAATTGCTACTTTCTGTTTGGTCATCATTGCCTCCTGTGGACGGGGATCGCCGCGTCCGATCTTAAATTATTTTAAGTATATTCTTTTTGAGAAAGGATGTAAAGCGCAACGCGGACATTCGCAGTCTGCGGCTGTGCAGGTCCTGCGCCCGGCAAAGGCGGCTCCGTGCGGGAACGGCCGCGCCTGCCGGGCTTGCTGCACTTAAAAAACCGCCCGCGCACAGGGCGCAGGCGGCAGATCGGTCGGTATGGGAAGCGGTCAGCCCAGCACGGGCTCTCCGTATTTTTCCAGCAGAAGGTTGGCATCGTGGACCGTGGCGCCCTGGTTTAAGGCCACGCTCAAGATGATGTCCCGGCGGTTTTTGGGATACAGCGGCGCGTTGCCGGAAAGCTCCAGCGCGCGCGTGGCCTCCCTGTGGGTCAGGTTGGCCGCAAAGCAGAGCCGCAGCACCTTGTCGCGGCCGGGCTTGCGGGTGCCTTTTATGATCTGGTAATAATAGGATTTCTCGATGCCGCTGCGGACGATCAGATCGGTGTCCGGCAGGTGCTTTACCTGCGTGAGCGAACGGTAGTACGGCGGGAAGTTCTTGAATTTGTCCGCAGCTTCCGCCGTCTCCATAAACTTTTCCATCTGTTTCAGGGTGTCGACGCCCTGCAGCACGTCGTTGAGTTTTTTTGTGGTCGTATCCGCCATTTCTGCCCCCATTGATCAAAAATGTGATAGAATATCAGCAGCCGCCGCATACGACGCGCGGCGAGCACTGCGGGAAGGACGGGCCATGACAGAACTGGAGAGCATCTGCGAATATGCGCTGTATCCGGAGATCCGGGCGTTTGACGATGCCCGCAGTCTGGTCAGGGATCCTTCCACAAGTAAAATATATTATAAAAAGGTCCTCTCTGTCTATAGCCTTTCCGTTTTTTCCTGGTTAAAAGCGCATCCTCACCCCAATATTCCCGCCGTCTACGCCTACTGGGAGCAGGACGGGAAACTGACCGTGATCGAGGAGTACATCCGCGGCAAAACGCTGGAAGCGGTGCTGGAACAGGGCGGAATATCCTTCGCGGAGCGCAAGCGCATCCTGCTTGCCGTGTGCGACGGGTTGAGCCACCTGCATCATGCCGACCCGCCCATCGTCCACCGGGACGTGAAGGCCTCCAACGTGATGGTGGCGGAGGACGGCGCCGTAAAGCTGATCGATTACGACGCCGCCAAGGTCTATCAGGGGGAGGCCGGCCGGGACACGGTGCTGATCGGCACGCAGGGGATCGCCGCGCCGGAGCAGTACGGCTTTGCCGAATCGGACGGCCGGACGGATATCTACGCGCTGGGCAAGCTGACGGAACGGCTGTTTTCGGACGACGCGGTGGCGGAGATCGTCAAAAAGGCCACCCATCTGGATCCGCAGGACCGCTACCAGGACGTGGAGCAGATGCGGGCCAAGGTGGAAAAACTGCGCGAGGGCGGCGGAAAGCACGGTGCGTTCTTCACGGCGGTGATCGCGGCGGCAGCGGTGCTGGTGACGGCTGTCCTGCTGTGGCTGCTCTGCAGGGGATGCGGAACCGCGGCGGCGGACGCCTCGCAGGAAGTCCGCACGGATACGCAAACGGCGGACGTGACGACGGCGCCGGCAGAAGACAGGGCGGAGACCGGAACGGACGAGGCGCTGCAGACCGAGGCGGCGGAGACCGAAGAAACGGAGACCGAACCGGCGCAGGGATCGACCGCGGACGAAACGGAGACCGACGGAAACTGGCGCGCGGAACTTTCCTTAAAGCCGGACGCGGATCTGGGGGACATGCAGGGCCTGCGGGTGGAAGCGGCGCTCACGGACGGGCCGGCCGCGCAAAAGACGCACGTGCGTTTTGAGATCGACGCGGCGGTGCTGGGGGAGCATCTCTCCTTTGTCACGGAGGAGACCTTCTCCGCCGGGCAGACGGCGGCCGTCATGTTTGCGGTGCCGGTGGAGGCGCTGAACGCGCAGACCGCGGCAGACGCTGCAGATACGGCAGATGGAGATACATCGGCGGACGGCGCGGAGAGCGATACAAAAGCGGACGGCGCGGAGATCGAAGACGACGGTGCGGGCGCCGTGCCGGCGTTTGTGATAGAGGCCTACAGCGACGACGGTACGCTGATGGGGCAGTATGCCGGGACGGCAGAATAGCTGTAAGGAAGGGCTGACGGCTGCACGACAGCGGGAAGAGGAGGAGCAACATGGATTACCAGATCATTCAGATCGATGAGAACACCTGGCGCATAGAGGACGGCGGCGTGCGCATGTTCGTGCTGACCAGCACCGAAAAGGCGCTGCTGATCGACAGCGGCATGAACCTGACCAACGCAAGGGAGATCGCGCAGAGTCTCACGACGCTGCCGCTGGAGCTGCTGAACACGCACGCGGACCGCGACCACGTGGCCGGAAACGCCGCGTTCGAGACCTTTTACATGCACCCGGCGGAGGGCTCCAATTACTACCACGGACCCGTGGCCGCGGGGCAGATGATCCCGGTGTGGGACGGCGACGTGATCGACCTGGGCGGCAGAACGCTGGAAGTGATCCACATTCCCGGCCACACGCCAGGCAGCATCGCGCTGCTGGATGTGAGCCGGCGCGTGCTCTACGCCGGAGATTCCGTGCAGGCCGGCAACATCTTCATGTTCGGCGTGCAGCGCGAGTTCCACGCCTATATCTGCAGTCTGGAACGGCTGGAGACCATGACGGACCGCTTTGACGTGATCTACCCCTCCCACAGCACGTTCCCCGTGGGCAAGGACATCATTGCGCCGTTAAAAGAGGCGGCGAAGAAGGTGCTGGCGGGCACGCTGCCCGGCATGCCCATGGAGATGCACGGCCGCACCGTGACCCGCTACGATGCGGGCGTGGCCGGCTTTTTAGGGGAGTGACGCCCCGCGAGGCAAGTGCGCAGCACGCAGGCGAGTGGTTGGAGTCACCCCTGCTACAGGAGCCCGCGAGACAAGCCCGAAGGGCGCAGGCGAGTGGAGTGCGACGATCGAAGGGAGTGACGCCCCGCGGGCACTACGCCTGCTGCACCAGAGCGGGAAGCTCTGTAAAATGTGAAATGATATGATCTGCGCTGCGGTGGATGCCGCGGCGCTTTTCTTCGTCGTGGACGCGCAGATACTCCGTGCACACGGTGCGCATGCCCGCGGCCTTTGCGCCGGCCAGCTCGTCGCTGCCGCCGTCGCCCACAAAGACGGCCTCCTCCGGGTGGACGCCCAGGTGAGCCGCGGAGAGCAGGTAGATGGCGCGGTCGGGTTTGACCAGGTGCACGTCGCAGGAGAAGATGACGTC
>CACZPX010000254.1 GCA_902783095.1 uncultured Lachnospiraceae bacterium | reverse complement strand
TTGGTCACGCCCTGCGTCACGCCGCCCAGGGCCAGCGTGGCGCGCACGTCGTGCCGGCCGGAGGCGATGGTCTCCGAGGTCTCGGGGATCAGGGTGTTGATGCCGAAATTCTCCAGGTAGTTGTAGGCGGTGGAAGAGCCCACGTCCTCCACCAGGCACTTGACCGCCACGATGTTCATGGAGTAGGTGATGCCCTGGCGGATGGTGGAAAAGCCCGCGTAGCGCTTTTTGCTGTACCAGTTCTTAGGCGACCAGGCCTGGCCGTCGATGTAGGTGGTGTACGGCGCGTCGTAGAAGACCGTGGCCAGCGTATCGCCGTTTTCCAGCGCCGGCGCGAAGGACGCCAGGACCTTGAACGTGGAACCGGGCTGACGGAAGGTGTTGGTGGCGCGGTTTAAGGACAGGCTGGCGGTCTTCTGGCCGCGCCCGCCGGCGATCGCCTTCACCTGGCCGGTCGCCTGGTCCATCACCGTCACGGAGACCTGCGGCTGCAGGGAGATGTCGATGTTCTCGTAGCTGACCGAGTCGGTATCGGTCATGACGGAAGCCCGGAAGGCGTCCGCCACCTCCTTGATCTCGTCGCGGGTGTTGTATTCCAGGTAGGTGCGTCCGGCAAACGAGCGGATGTGGCCGGTGTCGTAGACGGAGCTGCTGCCGTCGCTGTGCGTGATGCGCAGGGAGTAGGTAAAGGAATACTTCTGCAGGATGCCGGCGTAGTTGTCGGGGTTGTTGACCTCGGTGTCCACCACCTTCTGGATGGCGGGATCCTGCGTGGAGTAGATCTGCAGGCCGCCGGAATAGACCATGGAGCGGGCTTCGTCGTAGGTGTAGCCCGCCAGCTGCAGGTCGCGCAGCACGTCGCGGATCAGGCGGTCGTTAAAATAGGAGTAGACCGTCTGTTCCGCCTTGTAGTTGGCGTTGACCCTGGCGATGCGCGCGTACACGTCGTCCGCCAGGACTTCTTCCTTTTCCGCCTCGCTGATCAGCCCGTTGCGCTGCATGATGTCCAGGATACGGTCGCGGCGCTGGGCGTTCTTTTCCGGGAAGCGGATGGGGTTGTAGCCCACGGGGTTCTGGGTGATGGCGGCGATCACGACGCACTCGGAGAGCGTCAGTTCGCTGACGTTCTTTTTAAAATAGCGCTCGGCGGCCTTCTGCACGCCCAGGCAGTTGGAACCTAAGTTGATGGTGTTCAGGTAGTTTTCCAGGATGGCCTGCTTGCTCATCTTTTTTTCCAGCTCGATGGCCAGATACTGCTCCTGGATCTTGCGGATCAGGCGCGCGCCCTGCGTCTTTTCCGCGCCGCCGCCGAACACGTTGTTCTTGATCAGCTGCTGCGTGATGGTGCTCGCGCCCTGGGAAAAGTGGAAACCGTTGGCGATCCCCTGGAACGCGGCGCGGGTGACGCCGCGCATGTCCACGCCGTTGTGCTGCCAGAAACGCTCGTCCTCGGCGCTCACGAAGGCGTCGATCAGATCCTGCGGGATCATGTCGTAGGTGACCAGCGTGCGGTTGGCGCCGCTGCCCACCAGCGTCTGCGTCACGTTGCCGGCGCTGTCGTAGATGGTGGATTCCAGACCCTTGGGGGTGATATCGATCTCGTCGATGGAGGGAGACTGTTCGATGATGCCCTTCACGGCGCCCAGCACCGCGGAAATGGCGACGGTTATAAAGAGCAGGAAGGCGACCAGCAGCGTCTCAAAGGTGATGAGAAGCGCCTTTGCCCCTACTTTCCGTACGGTTCGGTTGGAAGCTCTTTTTTGCGAAACGACCGCATCTCTGCTGTAGTTCATTGCGTCCTCCTTATTCCCAAAAGTATAGCAAAAGATACGGCAAAAGGAAAGTGAAAAAAGTCTGAACAATCGCGGACGGACGGTTATATGCCCGCTGCGCAATTTGCATGAAAAGGCGGGATATTTGTGCTATCATAGGGGCGGACCCTGCGGACGGCCCGCGACCGTGCCGGCGCCGTCCGCGGGAGAGGACGTTTAAAGGGGATGCCATGAATTATAAGATGATGTACCGCGGCGGAAGCGCCGAGATCGTGGAAAAGAAGTCCCGGTTTATCGCGGACACCGCGCCGGTGGCCTCGGAAGAGGAGTTTGCGGCCTTTATGGAGCAGGTGCGGAAGCGCTACTGGGACGTAAAGCATCACTGCTTTGCCTACGTGCTGGGAGAGAACGCGCAGATCAGCCGCTGTTCCGACGACGGAGAACCCTCCGGAACGGCCGGCCGTCCCATTCTGGACGTGCTGCTTTCTTCCGGCGTGCGAAACGCCTGCATCATCGTGTCCCGCTATTTCGGCGGTGTGCTTCTGGGGACCGGCGGCCTGGTGCGCGCCTACGGGCAGGCCGCAAAGGAGGGCCTGGCCGCGAGCGTCGTGGCGGACGTCTACACCGGCCGCCGCATCGAGGTGGACTGCGACTATTCCCTGATGGGCAAGATCCAGTACATCGCCGCGCAGGAAGAGATCCGCAATACGGACACCGTCTACGCGGACCGCGTGGCCCTCACCTACATGGTGCGGGAAGAGCAGGCGGACCGCTTTATCGCCAAGATCACCGAGGCGACTTCCGCACAGGCCGCAATAAAACAGAGCGAAGCGCTGCGCTTCGCCCTGCCGGAAGATCGGGTTTTGATCTTATAGTTTTTTCAGTCTTTGGATTCCAGTTCGGAGAGGATCTGCTCCAGCATCCGGGTCTTGTAGAGATCGTCCGCGGCATTCGCGGCGGTCTTTTCTTTTTCCGGCGGTTCCGGCTCCTCCATGATCTGGGTCACCTGCGCCGCGACGGTCTCCGCGATGTCCGCGCCTTCCCGGTCCGCGGTCTGGGCGGGGGCGTCTTCCTGCGGCTGTCCGGAGGACTCCGAAACGGTTTCGGTGGCGTCCGTCTCCGGCGCCTGCGGTTCCGGTCCGTCCGCCGGCGCGCTGGCTGCCTCAAACAGTCTCACGGCGGCTGTGCCGGGATCGGTCAGGGCGGCGGTGTTCTCCTGCGCCAGGTTGCGCACGGCGTCGTCGTCCGCGGGGGCCGCCTGATCCGGCTCGTCCGTTTCCTCCGGGCCGGCCTGCGCGTCTTCCCCGGCCAGGACCTGCGCCGCGGCCACGTCGGGCATCTGTATAATCTCGGCGGGCTTTTGCCCGTCCTCCGTCCCGTTGCCCAGGGCCACGTGGATCTCGCCGTCCTCCGGAGACGGCGCATCGTCCTGCGCGATCAGTTCAAAGACGTAGTCCTCCCCCTCCCCTTCGGGCTGCGGGACCAGGTCTCCCTCTTCCGTGTTCTTTTTGCGGCTGCGCACTAGCTTGTACAGGATGAACAGGGCGAGCAGCAGGCCCAGGCAGATCAGCGAGATGAACGCGCCGGTCTTTAAGCCCTCCGGCATGTAGGAGAGCTCCACCGTGTGCGTGCCCGCGGTGAGCGGGACCGTCAAAAAGGCCTGCGAGAAGCTGCCGGCCTCCGTGACCGCGCCGTCCACTTTCACGGTCCAGCCGTTTTCGGACGGGATGGAGAGCAGCAGAAGCTCGTCGTCCTTCGCCGTGACGGTGCCGCGCAGGCAGGTGCTCATCAGTTTGTTCTCAAAGCCCTCCAGCTGCAGGCCGCCGCCCGCGATCTTGCCGTAGACGTCCATAAACACGTCGTCGTGGAACATGTAGACGCTCGCGTTCATCGTCTCGTCCTGGTCGGTGGTCAGGCGGATGTCCGTGCCGGGCTCGCAGTAGCCGAGATCCAGCAGGTAGCGGCGCTTCACGTTGCTGAAGGACTTGACGGCGCCGGCCACCTCCGCGTCCACGGCGTCGATGGAGGCGTTTTCAATAAAGGCGTAGATATGGCCGCGCTCGTTGACCGAGGTCGTAAACGCGGAGCCGGAAGACGAGCCGGGGATCAGGGTCAGCAGATCCTGTTCCGCGCCCAGCAGGTTGGCCAGGCGGTTCTGCGTCTTGGCGGGGTTGCTGCCCGCGCTGAGCATGGCGTTTTCCGTATCCTCGCTCACCGTAAAGCCCAGCGGCAGGGTGTAGAGATTGCGGTACAGGTAGGCGCCGTTTCGCTCGCCGGCCAGCTCGTAGAGCGGGCTGTCCGGCAGTTCGTTTAAGGACAGCAGGTATTTGACGGAGAGCAGGGATTCCGTAAACGGCGTGGAGCCGGTGAGGCAGTAGGCGTTGGTGTTTCCCTCCATGCCCAGCTTCTTATAGATGTTGGAGACGCCGGCGTGCGCCGTGGAGGAGAAGATGGACGCCGAATTGTAGTTGATAAAGGTGCCGTCGTCCTTGGACTTGCGCGTGATCTTGTCCGTGCGGTAGAACAGGTCCGTATCGCCGGTGTCCGCAAGCAGCTGCTGGTAGTCCTCCACGTGGTCCCAGTAGGCCGTGCGGCTGGTGATGGTGACGCTGGTCACGGCGGTGTTCACGCCGGTCTCGACGATGAGCACCAGGATCATCAGCACGAAGGCCATGACCTCACGGACGCGGCCGATGCGGTTCAGGTACAGGAACAGGCAGTACAGCCCCACGAAGAAGAGGCTTGCCCAGAAGGTCCAGTAGTGGAATTCCGGCGCGTCGATCAGGCGCTCGGCCACCAGGATAAAGCCCGCGCAGCCGAAGAAGATCCCCGCGATGCGGCCCGGGGATACGCGGCGCAGTCCGCGCGCGCCCTCGTGGCACATGGAGAGCAGGATGATGGTGTACAAAAACGACTGGCGGCAGGGCAGGCTGTTGGGATAGTGCAGCCCGTGCCAGATGTAGTTGGGGATATTGAACGAGAAGGAGAAGAGCAGGAAGAGCAGCAGGACGGTCTTCACGATCTTTTCCTTATAGGAAACGCTCTTGTTCATATAGTACATCGGCAGGAAGATCAGAGTCGCTGCGCCGCTGTAGATGTTGGGCCAGTGCTCCAGGCCCAGCTCGCAGTCCACCAGGGGCAGGTGCCGGCCGAGCATCTCGATGATGGAGAAGTAGTTGGTGAGCGAGGAGGGGAACACGGTCTTGGACCAGGCGCTCGCCGTGGTGGAGAGCGCAAAGTAGGCAGGCAGGAGCGTCACCGCCGCGATGCCGCCGCCGATCAGCGAAAACAGCGCAAACTGTCCGCACTTGCCCAGATACGCCCAGCCGCTCTTTTGCGGGACCATGATCAGCAGGCAGATGAAGTACAGCACCAGGAACAGGCAGAGCATGATGGAGATGTAGTAGTTGGTGAGGATGGACAGCGCGAGCGCGGCGCAGTACAGGAAGGGACGGTTCTCTTTGACCAGCCGTTCCAGCCCCAGGATGACCAGCGGCGCGAGCCACAGGCAGTCCAGCCACATGATGTTCCAGTTGTAGGCCGCGAAGAAGCCGCACATGGCGTAGCAGATGCCGAAGAAGGCGGCGGAGAGGCTGCGCTTATTGCTGCGGGCGCACAGGTACCAGGCCATGGTAAGACCCGCAAGGCCGGTCTTTAATATGGCCATATAGCCGATGTATTCCGTGATGTACTGCGGCGAGATCAGAAAGAGCAGCAGGTTGAACGGACTGCACAGGTAGTAGGCCGCCAGGGCGACGTAGTTGCTGCCCAGACCCACGTCCCAGGCGTAGGTAAGGCTTGCCCCGCTCTGCAGCCTGCGCAGCAGATCCGTGTGGAACGGCGCGTACTGGTGGTACAGGTCGATGCGCAGAAAGCTCATCTCGCCAAAGGGATAGATGCCCTTCCCGGCAAAGATGATGAGCATGATGAAGACCGGGACCGCAAAGGCCAGAAGCAGCGGCAGCCGGTCCCGGAAGGTGTATTTCTTTACCCTGGGCTGCTTTTCTTTGGGCTGTCGTTCTTTTTTACTCATGATCCGAGGACTCCTCCGTTTCCGGACGGGAGGCGGGCTGCGCCTTCCCATCCTTTTTAAAGATGAAGAATTTACTGAAAAAGTAATTGATGATCACCACGAACACGGCGGCGATCAGTTTCATGATCCTGTCGTTCCCGTGCAGGACCTCCACGGTAAAGAGCAGAAAGCCTTCTTCAATAAGAAGAGAGAAGATGCGCGCGCCTGCAAAGAGCGCCAGTTCCCGCAGGGCGACGGCCGGCTTCCAGCTTTTGCTTTCGAAAACAAAGAGCTTGTTGGTGATAAATGCAAAGATCACCGCGAAGATCCAGGCGATGACGTTGGCGATCCGGTAGTCGACGTCCAAAAAACGGCAGAAATAGTAGACGGCGTAGTTGACCGCCGTGGTCAGCACGCCGAAGACAACATATAGGATCGTCTCGCGGTTGAAGAGTTTTTTCTTGATATCCGTCAGTTTCATCGTGTTTATAAATTTAAGTTTTTTGCGTTTTTGCAACTGTTTATTTTAGTATAGCGGCAGAGAAAAGTAAACAAAAAGAAATAACAAAAAACGGTCGATTTTCTTATTGAAAAGCGACGGCAAGACCGCTAATATGTATACGGACGAAATTGGGCTTCGTCTGAAACTACGGAAAAAGGAGTAAAACTATGGTCTTTTTGGCAGCGGAAAGTCTTTTGGCAGAAGGCTTTTCCAACATGCTGGTCGGTCTGTTCGTGGTATTCGCCGTACTGATCTTCCTCAGCATCATCATCTGGGCGTTTAAGTTCCTGGGCGGCGCAGGCGCCTCCAAGACGGCGGCCCAGGCGGCAGCCGTCAAGGCACCGGCGGGTGCGCCCGCTCCGGCTGTGAAGGCTTTCGTACCGGTCCCCGCGGGTCCCGGCACCATGGCCAGGGCTGACGTCAACATCGAGGATGAGATCGACGGCGCGACTGCAGCGGCGATCCTCGGCGCGATCGCACAGGAGTGCGGCGGAAACTTCAGAGTAACTTCCATCAAAAAAAGCAAATGATCCAGAAGGAGAGAAAAAATGAGCACTTACAAAGTTACCGTTAACGGCGTTTCTTATGATGTCACTGTCGAGGGCAACGGCCCCGCAGCAGCTCCCGCTCCGGCAGCGGCTCCCGCTCCCGCAGCAGCCCCCGCGGCTCCCGCAGCCTCCGGTGCGGCCGGCGGCACCCGCGTGGAAGCGCAGGTCGCAGGCAAGATCTGGAAGATCGTCTCTTCCGCAGGCCAGGCCTTAAAGGCAGGCGATTCCATCGTGATCCTGGAATCCATGAAGATGGAAATCCCGGTCGTTGCGCCGGAAGACGGAACCGTAGCCAGCATTGATGTCGCCGTCGGCACAGCCATTGAATCCGGCGATGTCCTGGCAACCATGAACGCGTAAGCAGACCGGAGGTAAGAAAATGTCAAGTGTTTTGGATACATTGTCCAACCTTGCGCGGCAGACGGGTTTTATGAACCTTACCATCGGCAATTACATCATGATTGCCGTTGCGTGCCTGCTCCTGTTTCTGGCGATCAAGCACGGCTTTGAGCCGCTGCTTTTGATCCCGATCGCATTCGGCATGCTGCTGGTCAACATCTATCCCGAAATCATGGCCAGCGCCTATGTGGATGCCGCAGGCATCGAACACGCGGGTGG
>CACZPX010000253.1 GCA_902783095.1 uncultured Lachnospiraceae bacterium | reverse complement strand
TTTACATACCCCGCCGCTTACTTTTCCAAAGCCAAGGCTGCAGCCGTCCACGCACACCAGGCACCAGCCGGGGGCGTTTTGGCAGGGGAGGGACAGACCGGTGATCCAGTCGCAGGCCTGCGCCTGGGAAAGATCCAGCACGTTTGCGGCCTGCGTGGGAGAGAGGGAGAGCGCCAGGGCGTGGGAAGGCGTAAAACGGCCCTTTTCCACGGTCCCCAGGTGCAGACCCGGGCGCAGCACCTTTAAGCCGGCCAGGTCAAGCGGCGCCGGCAGGCGGTAGAGCTGATCGCCGAACGGGATCAGCCGGGAAGGGTCGGCCGGACCGGGATCCCCGGCAAAGAAGGCGGCGGCAAAGTCCGTCCAGGCAGAGAGGGCAGCGGCATCCCTGAGGACACGGGGACGGTCCTTTTGTCCTCTTTTGGAGGCGGAAGTGAGGACGGAAGGACCGTCCCCGCGTCTTCCGGAAAGCGGGGCAGGGGCCGGTTCATCCCCCTCCTTTTCCAACACCGCCATAAACTGGCCCTCGCCGGGGAAGCGGTGCGGCCAGAGCGTTTCCGTGGAAAGCACGGTATAATCCGGATGCGCTGCGGCAAAGCGCGCCACGCAGCCCTCGTCTTCTTCCGGGGAAAAGGTGCAGGTGGCGTAAACCAGGCGGCCGCCGGGGCGCAGCATCCTGTCGGCCTCCCGCAGGATCTCATCCTGCCTGGCCGCGCAGAGCGCCACGTTTTCGGGGCTCCACATGGAGAGTGCCTGCGGCTCCTTTTTGAACATGCCCTCGCCGGAGCAGGGGGCGTCCACCAAAATGCGGTCGAAAAAGCCCGGGAACCGCGCGGCAAGCTCCGCCGGCGCGTGGTTTGTCACCACAGCGTTTGCGATGCCCAGCCGCTCCACGTTCTGACTCAAGACGGCGGCGCGTTTGGGGATGATCTCGTTGGCCACGAGCAGGCCCTGCCCCTGCATGTCCGCGGCGATGGCCGTGGTCTTGCCGCCGGGGGCGGCGCACAGGTCCAGCACGCGTTCGCCGGGACGGGCCGCGAGCGCCTTTGCGGGCAGCATGGCGGCCGGCTCCTGAATATAGTACAGGCCGGCCTCGTGATAGGGGGAGAGGCCCGGCCGCAGGTCGTCCGGGTAGAAAAGGCAGTCGTCCGTGCGGGGGACCGGCCCGCTTAAGGCCGGGATCAGCGCCTGCAGCGCATCCGGGCGGATCTTTAATGTGTTGACGCGCAGCGCCGAACGGGACGGCTGCGCGTAGCTGTCCAGAAAGGCCTGGAATTCCTGCGCGGGAAGCTGCGTTTTTACCCGCTCCAGAAAGGCGGCGGGCAGGGCGACGGGTTGGGTGAGACGTTCGGCGGGATCCATCATATTGCGCAAAAAAGCTCCTTTTGCTATACTTTACCCATGTTCAGAATGTGGGTCAAGGTAAAAAAGGACAATCATCTGCTGGCGGACACCGTGATCGAGGACGGCAGCGGGCGCTCGCGCACGGCCAAGGTCTTTGCCGCGCTGGAAGAGGCCTGCCGGGAATTCGACCTTTCCGTGCCCATCTGGCTGGACGTGAACGTCAGGGACTTTCAGCGCGTCGCGCGGACCCGCTTTACGGCGGACAGCTTTGTGGAGGCCGTCGATTTTGACTTTCTGGAGATCCAGATGATCGAGGAAGACTGAGCGCGCCATATAGAAATCCCCTGCCGGTGAAAACCGAGGCAGGGGATTTTGTTTTTTGGGATGATCTGCAGACGCGCCCTTTATCTGGCGTATCCGGGCTTGCCCAGCAGCATGAACATGTTCTTTTTGTAGCTCTCCACGCCGGGCTGATCGAAGGGGTTCACCCCCAGCATATAGCCGCTCACGCCGCAGGCGAACTCAAAGAAGTAGAACAGCTCGCCGAGCGTCTGCTCGCTGCGGTCCGGCAGCTCGATGAGCAGGTTAGGCACGCCGCCCTCCGTGTGGGCCAGCACGGTGCCTTCCAGTGCGGCGTTGTTCACAAAGGTGAGCGGTTTGCCGGCCAGGTAGTTTAAGCCGTCCAGATCCGCCGCGTCGTTAGGGATCACACAGGCCTTGGCGGGATCCTTAAAGTTCAGCACGGTCTCCATCAGCATGCGCGGGCCGTCCTGGATGTACTGGCCCATGGAGTGCAGGTCCGTGGTGAGGTCCACGGAGGCCGGGAACAGGCCGTTGCCGCCCTTGCCTTCGCTCTCGCCGTACAGCTGTTTCCACCACTCGGCCACGTAGTGCAGGCTCGGCTCGTAGTTGGCCAGGATCTCCACCTTCTTGCCGCTGTTGTACAGGCAGTTGCGGATCGCGGCGTAGCGCAGGGCCATATTGGTCGCAAACGGTGCGGTCAGAAGATCCGCGCGGGCGTCCTGCGCGCCCTGCATCAGCGCGTCGATATCGGCGCCGGCCGCCGCGATGGGCAGCAGGCCAACGGCTGTGAGCACCGAGTAGCGGCCGCCCACGTCGTCCGGGACCACAAAGGTCTCGTAACCCTCCGCATCCGCCAGCTTCTTTAACGCGCCGCGCGCGCGGTCCGTGGTGGCGTAGATGCGCTTTGCGGCGCCCTCCTTGCCGTATTTGTTCTCCAGCAGTTCCTTAAAGATGCGGAACGCGATGGCGGGCTCCGTGGTGGTGCCGGACTTGCTGATGACGTTCACGGAAAAATCGACGTCTTTGACCGTTTCCACCAGCTTATTTAAATAGGAAGTAGAAAGCTGATTGCCGGCGTAGTAGATGGGCAGCGCCTGCTTT
>CACZPX010000252.1 GCA_902783095.1 uncultured Lachnospiraceae bacterium | reverse complement strand
TATGTATGAGGAGACTTACGGGAAGCTGGAGATCAAAACCACCGGTGCGGGCGCCGCGGCCTATTCGTACTATACCGGCGTATTTCTTGTGAAACTGCTCGATTTTGACGGCGACGGGGCTGGAGAGCTGGTGATCGGGCATGCGCAGGAGATCGAGGGCGCGTCCATCTCCGCACCGCAGATGGACGTCTGGTCCCTGAAGGACGGCAAGCCTGTCCGGTTGTATGAGGGCGCGTCCATCCATCACGGCGACATCGGATCACGCTGCGAATTCATCATGCGGGACGGCCGGTATGAGCTCGTGACCGGTTACGACGGCAGCGACGTCAACCTAACGTATTGGTCGCTGAAGAACGGAATCTTTCAGGAGACCGCAAAGTTGCAGTATGAGTTTTCCGGCAGTGATTATGTGTGGTCGGTAAACGGGGAGCCTGTGAGCGAAGAGGAAGGAATGGCGCTGTACCGTTTTGCCACGGACTGCCCGGACAAGTATACCGGCGCGCTGAACGGAAGCAGCAGCCGGACGGAGGAGTCGCTGCGCGCGGATCTGGAAGAGGGCTATGCGGCGCTCGGCATGACGCCGTAAGACGATCCAAAAACCGCGCATTTCCGTAAAAACTGCTTGACACGCTTCCCGTAAGATGTTAAGTTATACAAGCGTCTGTTTGTCAGGCGCTGCCGCTCGATGAGGTTTTTTAAAGTGCTTTTGGCCACCGCAGTCGGCGAGTTTATCCTGGAGGTACATCAGAATGTACGCAATTATTGCAACTGGCGGAAAACAGTACAAGGTTTCCGAAGGCGACGTGATCCGTGTGGAGAAGCTCGGTGCAGAAGCCGGCGCCACCTACGAGTTCGATCAGGTCCTGGCTGTGTGTGACGAGACCCTGACGGTCGGCACTCCCGTTGTGGAAGGCGCCAAGGTCAAGGCTACCGTTGTCGGCGACGGCAAAGGCAAGAAGGTCATCGTTTACAAGTACAAACCGAAGACCGGCTATCACAAGAAGAACGGTCACAGACAGCAGTATACCGAGCTCAAGATCAATGAGATCGTGAAGTAAGGCCGAGAGAAGAAGGAGGTGTAATCCATGGCTCATAAAAAAGGTGTAGGTTCAACCAAGAACGGAAGAGATTCCGAAGCGAAGCGCCTTGGCGCGAAGCGTGCGGACGGACAGTTTGTCCTGGCCGGCAACATCTTATACAGACAGCGCGGAACCCATATCCATCCCGGCAACAACGTGGGACGGGGCGGCGATGATACCCTGTTTGCCCTGACCGACGGCGTCGTCCGTTTCGAGAGAAAGGGCAAAGACAAAAAGCAGGTTTCGGTTTATCCGAAGACCCTGACGGAATGATCATCCGACCGGCGCTTTAAAAGCGCCGGTTATTCTTTATACGGAGCGTACTATGTTTGCAGACAGAGCAAGGATCATTATCAGATCGGGCGACGGCGGCGACGGCCATGTGAGTTTCCGCCGGGAACTCTACGTGCCGGACGGCGGCCCGGACGGCGGCGACGGCGGCAAGGGCGGCGACGTCATCTTTGAGGTGGACCGCGGGCTCAACACGCTGGTGGACTTTCATCACCGCCGCAGATACGCCGCGGAAAACGGCAAAGAGGGTGAAAAGCGGCGCCGCCACGGCAGATCCGGCGAGGATCTGGTGATCAAGGTCCCGGAGGGAACCGTCATCAAAGACGCGGCTACCGGAAAGGTGATCACCGACATGTCCGGCGGCAATACCAGGGAGATCCTGCTGCGGGGCGGACGCGGCGGTCTTGGCAACATGCACTACGCCACGGCCACCATGCAGGCCCCCAAGTACGCCAAGCCCGGAAAGCCCGGCATGGAGATCGAGGTGCTGCTGGAGCTCAAGGTCATAGCGGACGTGGGCCTCATCGGCTATCCCAACGTGGGCAAGTCCACCTTCCTGTCCCGCGTATCCAACGCGGAGCCGAAGATCGCCAACTATCATTTCACCACGCTGCAGCCCAATCTGGGCGTGGTGGACATGGAGGGCGTGGACAGCTTTGTGATCGCGGATATTCCGGGCCTTATCGACGGCGCTTCGGAAGGGGTGGGCCTCGGCCACGATTTCCTGCGTCATATCGAGCGTACGCGCCTGCTGGTGCATCTGGTGGATATCTCCGGCATAGAGGGCCGCGATCCCGCGGAGGATTTTGTAAACATCAACCGGGAGCTTTCCAATTACAGCGAGCAGCTGGCCGGGCTGCCGCAGGTGGTGGGCGCCAACAAGTGCGATCTGCTCGCACCGGAAGAGCTGGAGGAAAACTTAAAAAAACTGCGCGCGGTCACGGACCCGCTGGGCATCGAGGTCTATCCGATCTCCGGAGCCACCAGGCAGGGCATTCTGGACCTGCTGCAGAAGGTGGCGCGGATGCGCCGCGAACTGCCGCCCATGCCGGCCGTGTTTGAAAAGGAATTCGAGATCGAAGCCGCCGCGCCGGATGAAGCCTGGACGCTGACCCGCGACGACGAAGGCGCCTTTGTGCTGGAAGGCCCGCTGCTGGAGAAGATGCTGGGCTATACCAACCTGGAGTCGGAAAAGGGCTTTTCCTTCTTCCAGAAGTTCCTTGCGGAGCGCGGTATTCTGGACGAGCTGAAGGCCCGCGGCATAAAGGAAGGAGATACCGTAAAGCTCTACGGGCACGAATTCGATTATTACGAGTGAACCTCGTTTTGAGACGGTTTATAAAGGAGTATTCATGACAAGCAAAGAAAGAAGCCATCTGATGAGCCTGGCGCAGACGCTGGATCCGGTCGTGCAGGTGGGCCGCCTGGGTCTTACCCCGGAGATCGCGATCTCCGCGGACGAAGCGCTCGCAAAGCGGGAGCTCATCAAAGTCAATATTCAGAAGAACTGCCTGGAAGACCACAGGGAACTGGCGCAGACGCTGTCCGAGCGGACCCACTCCCAGCTGGTGCAGATCATCGGCAACAAGGTGGTGCTCTACCGGCCCGCCGCCCAGATGAAGGACAGGAAGATCACGTTCTGATGAAGAAAAAGTGCGTTTTCGGAGGGACCTTTGACCCGATCCACAACGGACATCTGAAAATGGCAGAGGCCGCGCAGGCGGCCTTTGATCTGGATGAGGTTGTGTTCATGACGGCCGGAGATCCCTATTTTAAAACGGGAGATCATACGATCACGCCCGCGGCGCTGCGGCTTGCCATGACGGCGGCTGCGCTTGCGGACCATCCGGGCTTTACCGCCTCCGATCTGGAGGTGACGCGCCAGGGGCACACCTATACCTGCGATACGCTGGCGGAACTGGCGGCAAAAGAGCCGGATACCAGATGGTACTTTATGATCGGCGCGGACTGTGTGGCGACCATCCACCGCTGGTACCGGCCGGATGTGATCTTTGCCCACGCGGCCGTGATCGCGGCGAACCGCAACGACCAGATACCGCCGGAAACGCTGCAAAGGGACGCTGCGCGCCTGCAAAGGGAGTTTGGCGCAACGATCCACCTGCTGGACTGGGAAGGCCTGGATACGGCCTCCAGCACCATCCGCGATATGGTAAGAAAAGGAGCGGAGGAGCTTCCCGTACCGCCCACTGTCAAAGCCCTGATCCGGGCCAACGATCTTTATCAGCAGGACCTGGACGAGGACGCACTCCGGACCTGGGTGCAGGCGCAGATCACGCCGTCCCGCTATGCGCATACGCTTGGCGTCGCGCAGACGGCGGAGGCGCTCGCACGGCGTTACGGAGAAAGTCCCAGACGCGCCAGGATCGCTGGGCTTTTGCACGACTGCGCCAAATCGGAGGCCGGCGCGCTGGAACACGGTGCGCGCGGAGCAGAAAAAGCCCGGAAGGCCTTTTCCATCGAGGACGAGGGGATCCTGTCCGCCATCGCGACCCACACGACCGGAGAACCCGGCATGCCGCTGCTCTCCAAGATCCTGTACGTGGCGGATTATATAGAACCCGGCCGCGACCGGGCGCCGCGTCTTTCGCTGCTGCGGCAGGAGGCCTATGAAGACCTGGATCTGGCGATCTGCCATATCGCGGAGGATACGCTCGCCTATCTGCAGGAACAGCGCTGTGAGATTGACGAGCGTACCCGGAATGTGTATAATTATTACAAACACAGGACCCAGGGTCCTGTCGAATGAACATACTGAATGAGGTGACTATGGATCAGATCAAAGCTCTGCTGCCCGTTATCAAAAATGCCATGCTGGACAAGAAGGCCAGCGAGATCAGGATACTGGATATCTCCAAGATCTCCAGCATCGCGGATTATTTTGTGATCACCAACGGCGACAACGCCAATCAGGTGCAGGCCATCGTCGACAGCGTAGACGAGGCGCTCGGCAAGCTCGGCCATCATCCCCGCGCGGTAGAGGGCTACCGCAACGCCGGCTGGATCCTGATGGATTACGGCGATATCATCATCAACGTGTTCTCCAGGGAAGACAGGCTCTTCTATGATCTGGAGCGCATCTGGAAGGACGGCATCCCGGTGGAGGTCGCTGCGGAAGAATAATGAGTGCCAAAAAGGTCGTAAAGATACGGCAGAGGCGGCACGTCTTTTTTGTCGTGTTCGTCTTTTTGATGGTGCTGCTGTACCTCAGTTATCACGCGGTGTCGTTTTTGACCGGAGAAAAACCCACCGTCTATACCGTGGGGGAGGAGACCTCCCTGACGCAGTCCCGCATCTATACGGGGCTTGCGATCAGAAAGGAAGAGGTCGTCCGTACCGAAGCGGCCGGGATCATCAACTATTACGTCCCGGCTTCTTCGCGTGTGTCCGTGGGCGACAGCGTCTACTCGCTGGATGAGACCGGCGACTTTTCGCGCGTCGCTTCGGAAGAGGGCGTACAGCACATCCAAAACACCGATCTGACCGACCTGGTCAACGAATATGCCGCCGACTATGACGGCAGGCGGTTCTCCTCCGTCTACGATCTGAAATATGAGCTCAACAGCCGCCTGCTGCTTTCGGTCTCCGCCACGGATCTGGAGCGCTTTGCGGACAGTTTTATCAACGGTTTTCACCTGTATACGGCGCCGGCCACCGGCCTGGTCGCCTACTACACGGACGGCTTTGAGGACTTTGAGGAGACCGCGATTACCGCGGAGGACTTTGACCGCGAGGGCTATGAAAAGCAGCAGCTTACGGCCATGGTCATGAAGGAGGCGGACCGGCCGGCGTATAAGCTGATCACCTCCGAGGCCTGGGACATCTATATCCCCCTGTCCGATACGGACGCGGCGCAGATGACGGAGACGAAGTCCGTGCGCGTGCGCTTTACGGAGGCGGATCTGGAGACGACCGTCCGGTTTGCGCTGATCCACGGGGCCGACGGCCGCTATTACGGGAAGCTCACGCTCACCAAGTATATGCTGCGCTATGCGGACACCCGCTACTTAAATCTGGAACTGCTGCGCGGAGAAAAGACCGGCCTGCAGGTGCCCAAGAGCGCCGCGGCGCAGGAGGAGCTCTACGAGATCCCCGCGGCCTATCTGACCACGGGCGGAAACAGCGACGCGGACGGTTTTCAGGTGCTTTCCGGCGGGGGTTCGGGCACCCTTGCCCGCTTTGTCCCGGTCAACGTGATCTATCGCGACAGCGAAAACTGCTACGTGGAAAAGTCGGCTCTGCAGCAGGGAGCGATCCTGCAGATGCCGGATTCGTCCGAGACGCTGACGGTGGTCAAGACCAGGCAGCTTACGGGCGCCTACCAGGTGAACCGCGGCTACGCCATCTTTAAGGTCTTTGAGATCCTGGATGAGAGCGAAGATTACTATGTGGTCAAAAACGGCTCGTACAACGGACTGGCGGCCTGGGACAAAATCCTGCTGTACCCTACATCCGGGATAAACGGCGCGTTTGTATACTGACATTTTGTGTTTTGACCGCAAATACATATTGACAGTACACCAAAAAAATAAGATAATAAGTCAAGATATTTCATGATGGGAGAACCGAGAAATGGCTGGTATTTTTAATAGATTCCTGGATTCCATGCGTCTGAACGACGACGAGGAGGAGTACGAATTCGAGCCGGATGCGGATCTGGATCTGGATTACGAGACAGAAGAGAAGCCGCAGAAAGCCCCGCGCACGTTTACCAAGAGTTCCATTCGAGAACCCGATCCCGCCCTGCTGGAGCTGGACGAGGAAGAAGAGGAACCCCGCAGAAGGTTTTCCTCCCGCAAGTCCAATTCCAACGTCGTACAGATGCGTCAGGCACGCAACGTGAGCTTTGAGGTCTGCATGGTCAAGCCCACTTCCATGTCCGATGCCAAAGAGCTCTGCGACATCCTGATCGGCGGAAGAGCGGTCGTCATCAATATGGAGGGCGTCAATCTGGATCTGGCCCAGCGCGTGATCGACTTCGCCTCCGGTGCCTGCTACTCCATGAAGGGCAATCTGCAGAACATCTCCCGCAATATCTTCATCGTCACGCCCAGCAATATCGGACTGACCGGTGATTTTACCAACGCGAAAGGAAAGAAGGATCCTTCGAACGTCAACATCAATATGTGACCTTCGCTGCTATGAATAAAGGGCCGCTCATAGTATCCCGCATACTATCGGTGGCCCTTTTCCTTTGAAGAACGTATGAAAAAACAGCTGCAAGCCATTCTGGCTCTTGCCGCGATCGCCCTGCTGGCCGCACTGGACCAGTGGACCAAGGCGCTTGCGGTCACCCATCTCAAAGGACAGCCCGCCGTTCCGTTGATCGACGGCATACTCGAGCTGCAGTATTCGGAAAACCGCGGCGCCGCCTTTGGACTCCTGCAGGACGGCAGGATCTTTTTCCTGATCGTCACGGTCGTCGTCCTGGTGCTGATGGCGTGGTTCTTTTTCCGTATCCCCGATAAAAAGCGCTTTCTCCCGGTAAAGATCCTCGTGCCGATCATTGCGGCAGGCGCGGTGGGCAACCTGATCGACCGGCTCTTAAACGGCTATGTGGTGGATTTCGTCTACCTCTCCGTCATCAATTTCCCGATCTTTAACGTTGCGGATATCTTTGTCTCCTGGTCGGCGGTATTGCTGATCATTCTGATGATCTTCAAATACAGGGATGAAGACTACAAGGAGCTGTTCAGAAGATGAACGAACTCCTGTACGCCGACGGCACCGACGCCGGGCTGCGCCTGGACGTGTGGCTGTCGGACCAGTTTGAATCCCTGTCCCGTTCCTACCTGCAGAAGCTTTTAAAGGAGGGAAGGGTCCTGACGGAGGGCGAAGCCTTAAAGGCCAGCTACCGGCTGCGCGGAAACGAGGTGTTTTCCGTGGACGTTCCGGAGCCCGTGCCGCTGGAGGTGCCTGCAGAGGATATCCCGCTCGATATCCTGTATGAGGACGGCGATCTGATCTTTGTCAACAAGCCGCGCGGCATGGTGGTGCATCCCGCGGCCGGTCACGCCACGGGGACGCTGGTCAACGCACTTTTGTTTCACTGCCGCGGCGAACTCTCCGGCATCAACGGGGTGAGCCGTCCGGGCATCGTCCACCGCATCGACAGAGATACATCCGGCGTGCTGGTCGCCTGCAAGACCGACGCAGCGCACCGGTCGGCGGCAGAGCAGTTTGCGGCGCATTCCATCACCAGGCGCTACTACGCGATCTGCCACGGCGTGTTCGATACGCCGGCGGGCACGGTGGACGCCCCGCTGGGGCGCTCCAAAACCGACCGCAAAAAGATGGCGGTCGTGCCGGACGGAAAGCGTGCGGTCACCCATTACCGCGTCGTGGACCAGACGGAAAAATATGCGCTCGTCTGCCTGGAACTGGAGACCGGCCGGACGCACCAGATCCGCGTGCATATGACGCAGCTGGGACATCCGCTGCTGGGCGATACGGTGTACGGCAACCGACCCAATCCCTTTCATATTCAGGCACAGATGCTGCACGCGGCCGTGCTGGGGCTTTCGCACCCCGCCGACGGAAGGCGGATAACGTGTACGGCAGCCCTGCCGGAGGATTTTACGGAGGCCTTAAATAAGACCGGTTTGCGGGTCCCGGACGGGCCTCTGTGAAACGCGGTACGCGTCATACAGCTGGTTTTTTGTAAAAATCTTGAAAGTTATTTAATTTTATGATATGCTCAGACCAAATTTAAATGCGAAAGGGGGAAACAAGATGTTTGGCCACAGGATCGTTACGATCGGACGTGAATTCGGAAGCGGAGGCAGACTGATCGGCCAGAAGCTGGCAGAACGCATGGGCGTCAAGTGCTACGACAAAGAGCTGATCAATCTTGCTTCTAAGGAAAGCGGCCTCTGCACCGAGGTGTTTGAAAATAATGACGAAAAGCCCCTGAACAGCTTTTTCTACTCACTTGTTATGGACACAGGCGCTATGGGCCAGTCCTTTGCGGGCTACATGGACGCGCCGTTGAATCAGAAGGTATTTCTGGCTCAGTTTGAGACCATTCAGCGGCTGGCGGAACGGGAGTCCTGCGTGATCGTCGGCAGATGCGCCGACTATGCGCTGCATGATTATCCGAACACGGTCCACATCTTTATCTCCGGGGAACTGGAGGATAAGGTGGAACGGGTCGCCGGCTACAACAACATCTCCAAGGACAAGGCGCTGGATCTGATCGCGAAGTCCGATAAGAAGCGCGCCAATTACTACAACTATTACTCCAACAAGAAGTGGGGCGCCGCCTCCACCTATGATCTGTGCATCAACAGCTCCCTCACCGGCGTGGACGGCGCGGTGGACGTGATCATGAAGTTCATCGAAGTCAAGGAAGCCCTGCAGGAAGAGAAAGAGCACGAGACCGAACAGGAACACAAGGACAAACTCTTCAATCCAGACTAATATAAAGAGGTGAAGCAATTTATGGGAAAGTATTTTGGAACCGACGGTTTCCGCGGTAAGGCCGGTGTCGATCTGCGGGCGGATCATGCTTTTAAGATCGGCCGTTTTCTGGGCTGGTATTATGCCAATCAGCATCCGGAAGCAAAGATCGTGATCGGGAAGGATACCAGACGGTCCTCCTATATGTTTGAGAGCGCGCTGTCGGCGGGCATCACGTCCTCCGGCGCGGACGCCTATCTGCTGCACGTGACCACCACGCCCTGCGTCAGCTACATCACCCGCACCGACAAGTTCGACTGCGGCGTCATGATCTCCGCAAGCCACAATCCCTACTACGACAACGGGATCAAGCTGATGAACGCGGAAGGCGAGAAGATGGACGACGACCTGCAGGACGAGCTGGAGCGCTATCTGGACGGTGAGATCGAAGAACTGCCGTATCAGAGCGACGACAAGATCGGCAAGACCATCGACTATTACTCCGGCAGAAACCGTTACATCGGCTATCTTACCAGTCTGGCCACGCAGTCCTTCACCCGCAAGAAGGTGGGTCTGGACTGTGCCAACGGCAGCGCCTGGATGATCGGCCGTGCGGCCTTTGACGCGCTGGGCGCCAAGACCTACGTGATCAACGCGGACCCGGACGGCGTGAACATCAATACCGGCTGCGGATCCACGCACATCGAGGGCCTTTGCGAGTATGTGAAGGCCAACAAGCTGGACGTGGGCTTTGCCTTTGACGGCGACGCGGACCGCTGCCTGGCCGTGGACGAGAACGGCGAAGTGGTAAACGGCGACAAGATCATGTACATCTGCGCCAAGTTCTTAAAGGAACGCGGCCAGCTGCCGTCCAACACCGTCGTGACGACGATCATGTCCAATTTCGGCCTGTACAAGGCACTGGACGAGCTCGGCATCGGCTATGACAAGACCAAGGTGGGCGACCGCTACGTATACGAGGATATGAAGGCCTACAACCACCTGATCGGTGGAGAGCAGAGCGGCCACATCATCTTCCGCAAGCACGCCCGCACCGGCGACGGCCT
>CACZPX010000251.1 GCA_902783095.1 uncultured Lachnospiraceae bacterium | reverse complement strand
GGTGTGATTGCCGCTCTCGATCTTCTCCACCACGCCGCTCACGCCGTAGGGGACCATGATCTTATGCAGGATCGCGGTGGTCTCCTGGACGGTGCCCAGAACGTCGCCGGCGGAGACCTGGTCGCCCACCTTGGCAACGGGCTTGAAGGCCCACTTCTTCTCGCGGTTCAGCGCGGGCACGTCGGTGCCGCGGGTAATGGAATCGCCGGTCAGCGCGCGCATTTCGGGCAGCGGGCGCTGGATGCCGTCGTAGATATTGTCCAGCATACCGGGGCCGAGTTCCACGGACATGGGCATACCGGTCGTCACGACCTGTGCGCCGGGACCCAGTCCGGAGGTCTCCTCGTACACCTGGATGGATGCCGTACCTCCTGTCATATTCAGGATCTCGCCGATCAGATGCTGCTCGCCCACACGCACCACGTCAGAGACGTTCGCGTCTTCGAGTCCGTCCGCAACGACCAGCGGTCCCGATACTTTTGTGATAATTCCGCTCATATCTCACTCCTTCGCAATATCAGAGAATATTGGTTCCGACTGCCCGCTCCACGGCCGCGTTCAAGGCGGACTGTCCCAGTCCGATGGAGCCGTCCCTGCCCGGGATCAGAATGATCGCGGGGGTGGGGCTGTCCTTGAACTTGTCGATCTCGGCGGTCATATACTGGGCCAGCGTCTCTTCCACGTAGATGATCGCGTAGTCCTCCCCTTCCCGGGTGAGGCTGTGGAGCGCGGCCTTCGCCTCCTCCACGTTCGCGGCCGGGCAGGCCGTAAGGCCCAGCGCCTTAAAGCCCATAACCGTCTCGCTTCCACCGATTACCGCTATCTTAAGCATACAGATCACGCAGCCTTTCTCTTATGGTCTGAGGGTCGACCTTCGCCAGACGCCCGGTCAGGATCATGCGGATGGCCGTCATCTCGTTGTCGAGGGCCGCGACGTAGGCCACGACCGGCTCGCTGCCGTAGCTGACCATCTTCGCCTTCTGCAGATAATGATTCCCCGCGTTGTCGCAGGCCAGCTCAAAGGCCGTCATGGGACCGCCTTCCACCACGGCGCCCAGAAGCGCGGCCGCGCCGGAGAGCTCCGTGTGCGAAAACAGCGCCGCAAGGCTTTCCGCGTTGTCGGCGGCCAGGATCCGCTCCGGTTCCACGGTGCCGCCGTCCACGAGCGCCTCCTTTAAAAAGGCGGAATCCTTGCCCATCTTCATGGTGCGGACCGCGCTCTTTAAGTTGGCGGCATCGATCATCAGGGCGGCATAGCCCGAAAGGAACTCGTTTTTGGCGGAAGCCGCCGCGTCGGCGAACTCCTTAAAATAGGCCCGGTCCAGGATGAAATCTGCCTGCTGCGGGTTGGACGTACGCGCCAGGACGGACTTGGCTTCGGTCATCGCCTGCGCCAGCCCGGCGGGGATATCCCGCAGGTCCTCGGTCTCGTAGGCGGTCTTCAGCTTATCCCGGTCGATGCGTCCCGCGCCGGACAGAAGTCTTGTGCCGTCCGTACCCATCGCCTCCGCCTTGATGATCACCTTCGCGTTGTGGTAATCGTACTTCATACGGAAGAGGTCGGTGATGGCACAGTCGGGGGAGAGACGGTTCAGCTCCTCATAGACCGCGCTGCGGCGGGCTTCCAGGCTCTCCTCGATCTCCCTTGCGTTCATCTGCGACATATCCTCGTATCCGCAGTCCGTCAGGCTTTTCGCCGCCTCTTCAAAGGAAGCGGCCTCCAGCATGCGCATGGCCTTTTCCCTGTTCAGCATCTTCGGCTCGCGCGCGCGCAGGATCGCGGATAACGTCAGATAATCCTCTTGTCTACTTGCCATTGATCTTCCCCCTGTCGGGATTTCATGAAAACAGAACCTTCGCAACGTCGGCGGACAGTTCCGCCCTGCAAAGATCGATCAGCAGTTCCACCGTGCAGTTCGCTTCGATGTTTCCGCGCTTTAAGATCAGGCCGCCGGCAAAGTCGCCCGTCTGCTTGGAGAGCTTGAACTTTGCGCCTTCCGTTTCGGCATTGGCTTTCTTTACAAGCTCTTTTCCCAGGTCCTTGGCGTCAGCCGCGTTCAGGATGATCTCCTCGGTCCCGGTCACGGCGGACCGTCTGACCAATCCGGCCAGAAACGCCAGATACTCTTCCTTCGGCAGGGTCAGAAGCCGCTTTTTGGCCGTCTCAAAGGCCTTCGCGACCATCTCCTGCTTTAAGGCCAGAATGTCCTTCTTCGCCTCCATGCCGATGATGCGTTCCCGGCTCTCCACCAGGTCCGCGCCGGCTTTTTCACCCTGGCGGATCACATCCACATAAACGCCCTTGGCCTTGTTGTTGTATTCCTCGCGGAGGTCGGCGCACTGCTTTTCTGCTTCGGCGGTGATCGCATCGGCCTTTGCCTGTGCATCGGCCCTGATATGCGCGATGATATTTTCAGTGCCCTTCATAGATCGCCCTCTCAAATACGTTATCCGATCGTGATGGAGTTCAGCATCAGGAAGGATGCCAGCAGGCAAAGGATCGCGTAGAACTCGACGACGATACACATGATCATGCCCTTGGCCCAGTCATCCGGCTTCTTGGCAAGGATGTTGATGGAAGCCACGGCCACCTTGCCCTGTGCGATAGCGGAAAGCAGACCGCCGATGGCGATCGGCAGGCAGGCGTTGATGACCTGCATACCCTGTTCCACCGTCAGGGACGCGCCGCTGACCTTCATGAATGCCAGGAAGAAGATAACGAAGCCGTACAGACCCTGGGTACCCGGGATGACCTGCAGGATCATGACCTTACCGGACTTGCTGGGATCCTCGGATACCAGACCCGCACCGGCCTGACCGGTCATGCCCGTGCCCTT
>CACZPX010000250.1 GCA_902783095.1 uncultured Lachnospiraceae bacterium | reverse complement strand
GGCGTGTGCGGCTCGGAGTCGATCAGCACGTGCAGATGCTCCTGATCGCGGGTCGCCTTCGTCATCTTTGTCACCAGTTCCAGAAAGGCCGCCGTGGCCATCGGGCCCAGCCCGCCGATCACACCCAGTGTCTTCATGCGCGCTCTCCTTTATTCGTAGTCCTCGTCGTAGTAATCGTGGCCTTCGCCGTTGATGTCATAGTCCAGATGCAGCGGCTCCTCCGGGGTGCGCGGGCACAGGCTCTCGTCGTAGACGTAGTAATAGTCCTCGCCCCAGATCTCGGTAAACTCCGCCACCTGCGCGTCCGTCCGCAAAAAGCAGTACCAGTACTTGCCGTGGTCCGCGCTGCGCGGGCAGGAGTCGATGTGATACCAGTTGTCCTTATACTTGACCAGGCTCCAGAAATGTCTGGCCTCACCGCCCAGGCGTGTCATGTCCACGGTCTCGTAGCCGGCCTCTTCCAGCAGGGCCTTCATCACGGCGTAGTAGGTGAAGCAATCGCCGGTCCCTTCCTCAAAGCCGCGGATGGCCTCGCGCACCCAGCTGGTCTTGTCGGACCCGTTCACGTACTTCATGTTGTATTTCACATGCCAGAAGATGGCCCAGAGCTCCTCTAAGTCGGACATGCCGTCCCAGGTAAACGCGTCCAGCTCGTTTTTGGCCAGACGGTGGAGCTTTTCAAAGTCCTCCTCCGTGGCGATCTTCTGCGTCACATGGACGGTGATGCGCACCCGGCGCGTATTGCCGGCCGCGTCCGTCGCGGAATAGACGACGGGATAGTCGCCCGGCGTGTTCAGATCCACCGCGGAGTTGTCGATCTCCAGCTTCACGTCCGGATCCTGGTCGTCCGTGACCGTCACGCCCTTTTTATAGGAAACGGTACCGCCCTCTTCCACGGTGATGTCCTGTGCGCCGGAAATGCGCGGCGGCATAACGTCGCGGTGTTCCCGCGTGGTCTCCTCCGTCGGTTCCGCAGCCGGGCTTTCTGTCTGCGCCGCGGACGCCGTTGCCGCGGCTTCCGCTTCTGTCGTCTGCGGTACGGATCCCGCTTCGGTCTCCTGCGGGGCTTCCGTCGTATCATCGACTTCCGCCACGCCGTACTCCGACGGCTGCGGCGTCGCCTCTTCCGTCGACTGCTGCGCGGCCGGGACCGGGATGCTGCAGGCGGAAAGCAGCAGGGAGATACTTAAAACCAATGCAGCCAGTCCGGCACAGGAAACTGCACTGTGCGAGCCTGCTGCCTTTTTCATGGATAGACCTCGTCGTGCTCGGGCTGCGCGTCCATATCGGTCACGATCTCCGTCGCGCGCGCCGGATAGGCGTCGTGATCGAAGATGTGGCTGTTCTCGTGCGCTTCGGAATAGGCGTCCAGCTGCTCGTCCGTCACCAGGAAGAAATAGTCGCCGCCGCCGTCGCGCGGGGTGGGATCAAAGTGGTACCAGCCGTTTCCGACGTCCACCAGAAGCCAGTAGTGGGACGAATGGCTCGTGTCGCTCTTGACTACGTCCACCGTGGGCACGCCGGCCTCGGCCAGCAGCGCCTTGGCCGCCGCGAAGTAGTTGAAGCAGTCGCCCTTGTGCGTGTCAAAGGCCTGGATCGCGCCGCGCACCCAGCTGCTCTTGTCGGAGGTCGCCGTGTAGTCCAGCTCCCAGTTGACCCAGTGCCAGATCCGCTTCGCCTTTTCCTCGGCGCTCATATCGTCCTTGACGCCCATCTGCTTTAAGTACAGGCCGGCCAGATACTTCATATAGGAACGTTCCTCGGCCGTGGCGGGGTCGTTGTCCTCGCCGGGGGCCGCAGTCTCGGTCGCCTGCGTGGTCTCCGGAGCCTTTACGGTGACGGTCGCCGTAGCCGTTGCCTGATTGCCGGCCGCATCCGTGGCGGTATAGGTCACGGTATAGGTGCCGGGGGTGTTCAGATCCACCTGGCTCGCGTCCACGTCCAGCTTGGGCGCGGGGTCGGTATCGTCCGTCACGGTCACGTCCTTCTTATAGGAAATGGTGTCGCCCACCGTGATCTCGCGGTCGGTCACGCCCGTGATCACCGGCGCGGCGGTATCGTCTCCGTCCGCCTGGCTGTCAGGCTCCTGCGTCTGCGGCGCCTCCGTGGTAAAGACGGGGTCATTCTGGTCCTGATCCGATCCGGCAGGTGCAAAGAACAGTTTGTAGATCACAAAGGCGATCAGCACCAGCACCAGGAACAGTGCCGCACAAAAGATGATGCGGTTGCGGATGGCGCGGCGGCGCCTGGCCTGCCGTTTGGCCTCAGCGGTCCTTCTCTGCGCGTTGGATCGATTTTCTTCCGTTGTCATATGGTCTGCTTCTCCTGTTTAAGGGCCCCCCTGGGGCCCCGTATTGTCTGTTTCAGTCGTCCAATCTGTCGATGATCCCGAACATGGCCTCCGACAGGGCGGTCTCCTTTTCGGCCGCGTCCGCAAAGGACGTGCCCTTTG
>CACZPX010000249.1 GCA_902783095.1 uncultured Lachnospiraceae bacterium | reverse complement strand
TCGGACCGCGTCGCCGTGTTCCGCTTTGCCGGCGACTTTACGCAGGCAGAGGAGGGCGGCGAAGGCGTGCCCATGTCCATCATGCAGGTGCTGGACGGCACCTACGGCGGCGACATCACGCAGGTCTTTTCCGACGACCTGCTGGCGCTGATGCGGGACGCGGACGTGTTCATGCTCAACAACGAGTTCACCTACAGCCGCCGGGGCAAGCCCCTGGCCGGCAAGGACTGGACCTTCCGCGCGGACCCGAAGCGCGTGGAGAACCTGAACAAGCTGGGCGTGGACTGCGTGGGCCTGGCTAACAACCACGCCTTTGACTGGGGCGAGGACGCCCTGCTGGATACCATAGAGACGCTGGACGGCGCCGGCATCCCGCACGTGGGGGCGGGCGAAAACCTGGAAGCGGCAAAAAAACCGGTCTATTTTGAGGTGAAGGGCCGCACCTTCTCCGTTGTCGCCGCGACCGCGGTGGAAAAGGAGTGGGAGCCGGAGTACGGCCTCACCAGGGCGGCCACGGCGGATTCCGCCGGCGTGCTGCGCACCACGGACCCCGCAGAGACGCTGGACGCCATCCGCACCGCGAAGGCCAACAGCGACTTCTGCTTTGTCTTTGTGCACTGGGGCATCGAGATGCAGACCGAACCGGACGAGGAGCAGAAGGAGCTGGCCTGGCAGTATATCGAAGCCGGCGCGGACGCCGTGATCGGCGCGCACCCGCACATTCTGCAGGGCATCGAGTTCATGAACGGCAAGCCCGTCATCTACAGCATGGGCAACTTCTGGTTCAACTCCAAAGAGCGCGCCACCTGTCTGTTTGAGGTGGCGGTGGACTGCGACACGCTCGCGGCGACCGTGAAGTTCCATCCCTGCCTGCAGCGGGACTGCCGCACGGTGCTGGTCACCAAAAAGGAATCGCGCGAGGCCGCGATCGAGGCGGAGCGGCAGCTCTCCTTTGGGGTGAACATCGCCTACGACGGCACCGTGGAAGAAGAGTGACCGCTTGCGGAAACCGGCAATTATGCGGAAAACCGTCTGTTAGGCGCTGCTAACGAAATTTGTAAAGATATACAACAGTAAATATTGCATATTTAAGTTGACACTGTGAAAAAAAGATGTGAAGATACTCTATTATAACTGACAAAAAGCGGGGGAAGCTACAAATGTCAACAAGATTAAACTATTCCAGAGAGGAAGTCGGCCCCGGCAATCCGATCTTCGGAAAGATGCGGACGATCGTTGAAACGGCCTTCTACGGCAACAATGTTGAGAAAGTCTCCAGCCTGCGCGCCGCCTATGAGGCGGCCAAGAACTCACCCGGCACCATCGTGACGGATATGAACGTCTACCACGGCGACACCTTCGGTCTGCCGTCCGAGGCGAAGATCCTGCTGTTCAACGACGGCGCGGTGGTGGGACGCGACGCTTCCGCCAGACGGATCGCCGGTCAGCCCGGCGTGGACACCACCGACCTGGACAAGAAGCTGATGGAGGCGGTGTACGGCACCCGTTACAAGAAAATGTACCACGCGCAGGTCTACATCGGCCTGGATCCGGAATTCATGGTGCGTGCGCACCTGCTGATCCCGGTGGGCTTTGAGAACATCCTGTACAACTGGATGCTCAACTTCCAGTACCGCTCGGATGAGTACGTGCGTATGTACAAGCAGTCCCGTGAGATCGAAAACGAGGGCGATATCTACGTCTTTGCGGATCCCGACTGGCGCCATCCGGACCACCCCACCGGCCTGGCATACTTCAATCCGGAATACAACTGCGCGGCCATCCTGGGCATGCGCTACTTCGGCGAATACAAGAAGGGCACGCTCACGCTGGCCTGGAGCATCGCCAACCGCCACGGCTACGCGGCCTGCCACGGCGGCCAGAAGCGCTACAACCTGCCGGACGGCAGCAAGTTCGTGGCGAGCGTGTTCGGCCTTTCCGGTTCCGGAAAATCCACCATCACGCACAACCGTCACCATGACAAGTACAACATCTCCATCCTGCACGACGACGCCTTTGTGATCAACACGGAGACGGGCGCGTCCATCGCGCTGGAGCCCACCTACTTTGACAAGACGGCGGACTACCCGCTCACGTCCGACGCCACCAAGTACCTGCTCACCGTGCAGAACTGCGGCGCCACGCTGGACGACGACGACAACGTCGTGGTGGTCTCCGAGGATATCCGCAACGGCAACGGCCGCGCGATCAAATCCAAACTGTGGTCCCCGAACCGCGTGGACAAGATCGAAGAGCCCATCAACGCGATCTTCTGGATCATGAAGGATCCCACGCTGCCGCCCATCGTCAAGCTGAACTCCGGCGTCCTGGCTTCCGTCATGGGCGCGACTCTGGCCACCAAGCGCTCCTCCGCGGAGAGTCTGGCCAAGGGCGTGGACATCAACCAGCTGGTCTATGAGCCGTACGCCAACCCGTTCCGCACCTATCCGCTGCGCCAGGACTACGAGAAATTCAAGCACCTGGTGGACAAGATGCACGTGGACTGCTATATCATCAACACGGGCGACTTTATGGGCAAGAAGGTGA
>CACZPX010000248.1 GCA_902783095.1 uncultured Lachnospiraceae bacterium | reverse complement strand
CGTCAGAGGGAAAGATCGAGATCACGGCGGCGGAAGACGGCCTCTTCCTGGCCGATACGGAGAAGCTTCGCGCCGTCAACGCACTCGGGGACATGATGATCGCGACGCGTTCCTCCGGCTTTATGGTCAAAAAGGGCGAGAAGCTCTGCGGAACCAGAGTGATCCCGCTGGTGATCGCGAAAGAACGGATGAATCTTGCGCAAAAGCTTTGCGGGAAAGGCCCCATCTTAAAGCTGCTTCCCGCAAAGCCTAAGAAATACGGTGTGGTCACGACGGGAAACGAGGTCTTCCACGGAAGGATACAGGATACCTTTACGCCCGTGATCGTTGAGAAGCTGGCGGCGTTCGGCTGTGAGATGGCGGCGCACGAGGTCTTTGACGACGATCCGCAGAAGATCACGGCGGCCATCGACCGGATGCTGTCGCAGGGCTGCGAGATGGTGTTCTGCAGCGGCGGCATGAGCGTCGATCCGGACGATAAGACGCCGCTTGCGATCCGCAATTCCAGCGCGGAGATCGTCTCCTACGGCGCGCCCGTGCTTCCCGGGGCGATGTTCCTTGTCGCCTATACCGCGGACGGCCGGCCGGTGTGCGGCCTTCCCGGCTGCGTCATGTACGCTAAGCGCACGATCTTCGACCTGCTGCTGCCGTATCTTGTCTGCGACGTGAAGATCACAAAGGACCAGCTGGCGGGCCTGGGCAACGGCGGACTCTGCCTGAACTGCGAGGTCTGTCATTTCCCCAACTGCGGGTTTGGCAAGGGCGTATAGTAATGCACATGCATTCTATATAATGAAGGATCGACAAAAGGAGAAAACATGAGACAGAAAAAGTGGACCACACTTGCCGTTTCGCTCATCCTGGCAATGGTTTTGACAGCCAGCGGCGGAAGCGGCGAGAATCAGACAGAGGCAACGGACGCACAGACTTCCGCTGAGCAGGCTTCTGCGGAGCAGACCTCCGCGGAGCAGACCTCCGCAGAACAGCCGGCGTCGCAGGACGCCGCGGAGGAAGTTGAGATCATCGTGTTTGCGGCGGCCTCCATGACGGAGACGCTGACCGAGATCAAGGGGACCTACGAGGCGGAAAACCCCGGCGTGAAGATCACGTACAATTTCGATTCCTCCGGAACGCTGAAGACCCAGATCCAGGAAGGTGCGGACTGCGATCTCTTTATCTCTGCCGGACAGAAGCAGATGAATCAGCTGGATAAAAACGCTTCTGCGGACGTCAATACCGAGGGCCTGGACTTCGTGGCCGGCGATACCCGCATCAACCTGCTGGAGAACAAGGTCGTTCTGGCGGTCCCGGAGGGCAATCCCAAGGGCGTGGAAAGCTTTGACCAGCTGGCGCAGCTGCTGAAAGAGAAGAGCGTCTTTATGGCCATGGGCAACAGCGACGTTCCGGTAGGACAGTACACGCAGAAGATCCTTGCCTATTATGAGCTGAGCGAGGAAGAGCTTGCCGCGGCGGGCTGCATCACCTACGGCACGAACGTTAAAGAGGTGACCACGCAGATCTCCGAGGCGAGCGTGGACTGCGGCGTTGTCTACTGCACGGACGCGTTTTCTGCCGGCCTGCAGGTCGCGGACAGCGCGACCGCGGAAATGTGCGGCCAGGTGATCTATCCCGCGGCCGTCATGAAGAACGCGAAGCAGGCAGAGGCGGCCAGGGCCTTTTTGGACTACCTGACCACCGCCCCCGCGATGGAAGTCTTTGAGAAAGTTGGATTTTCCGCGGTAAAATAACGGCCGGGCAGCGAAGCGGAGCCTCCCGGAGGCTCCGCTTTGTGTTTTTTCGCGATGTTCCCCGGCCGGGACGAGGTTTCTATGGATCTTTATCCGCTGTACAATTCTTTGAGGATCGCGGCGATCAGCAGTGTCCTGGTGTTTTTCCTGGGCATCTTTTTTGCGTATTATGCAGCCAGACTCCCCCGCGTGGTCAAGGGGATCCTGGACGTGATCCTGACGCTCCCCATGGTGCTCCCGCCCACGGTCTGCGGCTATTTCCTGCTGCTGATCTTCGGCATGAAAAGACCGCTGGGGATCTTTCTTATGCAGTTCGGCTTCCGCTTTGTCATGACCTGGTACGGCGGCGTGCTGGCGTCCATGGTGGTGTCGTTCCCGCTGATGTACCGGACGGCCAGAGGCGCATTTGAAAGCTTTGACAGGACGCTCGCCTACTCCGGACAGACGCTGGGACTGTCCAACACCTTCATTTTCTGGCGGATCCGCATGCCGGCATGCCGGCAGGGCATACTGGCCGGCGTGGTCCTGGCCTTTGCGCGGGGCCTGGGCGAGTATGGCGCCACCAGCATGCTGATCGGCTATACGCCCGGCAGTACGGCAACGATATCCACAACGGTCTATCAGCTGTGGCGCACGAACGATGAGGCGGGAGCCTTTTTCTGGGTGATGGTCAACCTGATCATCAGCGCCGTTGTGCTGCTTGCCGTCAACCTGCTGGAGAGCAGGCAACGAAGGAGGCGGTCCGAATGAGCCTGGTCGCAGACATCCACAAAAAACTGGGAGCGTTTTCGCTCGACGTCGCCCTGGAGGCGGAAGAAGGCATCACCGGGCTGCTGGGTGCGTCGGGCTGCGGAAAGAGCCTGACGCTTAAGTGCATCGCGGGCATCGAGCGGCCGGACAGCGGCGTGATCGAGCTGGACGGGGAGATCCTGTTCGACTCGGGCAAAAAGATCGATCTGACGCCGCAGAAGCGGGGCGTGGGATACCTGTTTCAGAACTATGCCCTTTTCCCCAACATGACGGTACGGAAAAATATCCTCTGCGGGCTGCGTCCGGTCAAAGACAGGCGCGAAAGAGAACGCGAGCTGCAGGACGTGATCCGTCTGATGCGGCTGGAAGGGCTGGAGGATCATCTGCCGGCCCAGCTTTCGGGTGGGCAGCAGCAGCGCGCGGCGCTGGCCCGGATCATCGTGACGAAGCCGCGGCTCCTCCTTCTGGACGAGCCCTTTTCCGCGCTGGATACGCACCTTCGGAATACCCTGAAGATCGAACTGAAAGACCTGCTGCGCTCCCTGGGGATCCGGACGCTGCTGGTGACGCACAGCCGCGACGAGGCGTACGACCTGTGCACGGAGATCGCGGTCATGGACCGGGGACGCATTTCGGTAAGGAAACCGTCCCGCGCGCTGTTTGACGATCCAGAGTACGTGGCGGCGGCGGTGATGACGGGGTGCACCAATATCGCAGGAGCGGTAAAGACCGGGGAGAAAAGCGTTGCGGTGCCCGACTGGGGGATCTGCCTTAAGACTGCGCGTAAGGTCCCGGAGGACGTCCGCGCAGTGGGGATATACGCGCGCGATTTTTCCCCTTGCGAGACGGAAAACCGCTTTCGGGCGGTACACTGCGATACGTCGGAAGAACCGGAAGAGACTGTGTTCCGCTTCCGCTTTGAGACGCAGAGACCGGACACGGCGCCGGTCTGGTGGCGTCCGGGCCGCACCGGCGGTCCGGAAACGTTTCCCGGGGAGCTCGGCGTATCCCCGGAAAAGATATTGTTGTTAAAAGAATAGGCGTCCGCGCCAAACGGTCAGAAGATGTCGGAGAAGAAGGCCGCAAACCGGCTGTCGGCATACCGGCGGACGTCGGCGGCGTACCGCTCATAGGCGGCGAGCAGCTGTCTGCCCTGCGCGGTGAGGCGGCTCTTCCCGCCGGTGGCGCCGCCCTGACTGCGAACGGTCAGTTCCGCGTGCGTCTGGCTCTCCAGGGCCCGGATCACGTTCCAGCCGCTGGAGTAGGACATCTGCATCCGCTGACAGGCGGTCCGGACAGAGCCGGTCTCGTCGATCAGGCGCAGCAGCAGGGCTGTCCGTTCATCAAAAAAAGTCTTTTCCCGCGAGAGGGAGACGCTTATGACCGGCCGGACGAGCTGCCGGTTGTGGTAGTCCAGAAGGCTCTGGTAATCCTCCGGCGTATCCGCATCGTGCAGGATGCCGCGGTCCGGTACGTCTACCAGGACCGGGTCGGTGCCGCAGCGTGAGAAACTGCCCTTTAAGCCGCCTTCGCCGGAATCCTGCAGGATCGCGTCAAACAGAGAGGCGCCGATCATGACGGGATGGCCGGACGTGCCGCCGCTTACCGGGAAGGCCAGCTCCGCTTCGGTCTGCAGCAGCGCCCGCACCGTATCGGCGGTAAAGAGCGGGATGTCCACCGGCGTGAACAGGAGCCGGTCACACTTGCCTTTGAGCCAGGAGATGCCGATGCAGGCGGAATCATACATCTGGGTGGAGGCGTAGGCCTCGTTTCGCAGAAAGATGATGCCGTTTCCGGAAAGATGGTGTTCCAGCGTTTCGGCCATGTGCCCCGTGATCATGACGATCTGGTCGATGCCGGCCTGCCGGAAAGTGGCGACGATACGCTGGGAAATGGAAATGGAGCCGACGTTCAGCATCGGTTTGAAATCTCCCATTCGGGAGGAGAGCCCTGCTGCGACGATCAGAGCAGCTGTCTTCATAAAACCAAAAACCTCCGGGCAAGATAAGATCATTATTAAATATATGCGATTTACACATGATTGTAAATCGCTTTTTTGCAAAAGTGCGCGGGATATACAGCAGGCCGGACAGATGGCGCTCTCGAGTGGTTATCATTTACAAATCGCGGAAGCGTTGACAAGTCAGCCCTTAAAAGTTACAGTATTCTCAGCGACTTTAGCATAAATCTTTTTACAGGCACGAAAAGATTTAGTCATATTTTCAAAACCAACCCCAAGGAGGAAATTATGGAAGTCAAGTTGCTCAAGAAAGTGCTTGTGGTTAATGGTGTCGAAAGACCGTTCATGTGTAACCCCAAGTACGACAAACTGTCTGATTGCCTGCGCCGTATGGGCCTGACCAGCGTCAAGGTCGGCTGCGGCATTGGCGTCTGCGGCTCCTGTTCCGTCATTCTGAACGGCGAAGTGGTACGTTCCTGCAACAGGAAGATCACGTCGATCGAAGACTACAGCGAGATCACCACCACCGAAGGCATCGGCACGCCCCAGCATCTGCATCCGCTGCAGGTGGCCTGGATGAACACCGGCGCCGTGCAGTGCGGTTTCTGCGTTCCGGGCTTTATCGTGTCCGCGTATGCCCTGCTCCAGAAGAACAACAACCCCACCAGAGAAGAAGTCCGCGACTGGTTCCAGAAGACGAAGAACGTCTGCCGCTGCACCGGTTACAAGCAGATCGTCGACGCCGTCATGCTCGCGGCCAAGGTGGTGCGCGGAGAGTGCAGCGTTGAGGACATCAAGTTCAAGAATCCGGAAGACGGCCACTATCTTGGGAAGCCCATCATCCGCCCCGACGCGCTCGCGAAGGTGACCGGTCTCGCCGACTACGGCGACGATCAGGCGCTGAAGATGCCGGAAGGCACGCTCTACTGCCGCGTTGTGCAGCCGCGTATCGCCCATCACGCCAAGATCAAGTCCATCGATATCTCCGCCGCGGAGAAGGTGGAAGGCGTCTACAAGGTCATCCTGGCAAAGGATATCATCG
>CACZPX010000247.1 GCA_902783095.1 uncultured Lachnospiraceae bacterium | reverse complement strand
GTAGATCTCGCACAGTCTGGCCACGATCTCCAGGCTCTTGACCATGCCCTGGATGGACGCGAACTCATAGCGGCTGTGCGCGTTCTCGTAGCCGGCGGAGATGTTGGGACAGGGCAGGCCGCGCTGTGAGATGGCCGAGCCGTCCGTACCGCCGCGCGCCGCGACGCACTTCGGCTCAAAACCGTTGTCTTTGATGGCCTGCACCAGGAAATCGATCATGAACGGGACCTTGTCCACCACCTTCTTCATGCTCCAGTAGCCGGTGCCCCAGCGCAGCTCCACCACTTCGTCGCCGTACTTGGCCTTTAAGGCGTCCACGCACTTTACCACATAGCGCTTGCGCTCCTCAAAGCGGTCCTCGTCGTGGTCGCGGATCAGGGTCTTCAAGAAGCCGCTCTCCGCCGTCGCTTCGATATCATAGGGGTGAAAATAGCCCTCGCGGCCCTCCGTGTACTGGCAGCGCTCGTATACGGGCAGCATGTTCATGAATTCCACGCAGATCTCCAGGGAGTTGATCATGATGCCCTTGGCCTGGCCGGGGTGCACGCTGCGTCCGTGGATCACCAGCTGCGCCTCCGCCGCGTTGAAGGTCTCGTAGTTGTAGGTGGCCATGCCGTCGCCGTCGATGGTGTAGGCCACGTCCGCGCCAAGGCGCTCCAGATCCAGGTCGCGCGCGCCGCCGCCCACTTCTTCATCGGGCGTGAAGGCCAGCTTCACGGGGCCGTGCTTGATCTCCGGATGATCCAGCAGATACTTGGCCAGCACCACTTCGATCGCCACGGAGGACTTGTCGTCGCCGCCCAGCAGCGTGGTGCCGTCGGTCACGATCAGGTCATGGCCGATATAGTCCCGCATCACCGGGAACTGGGCCTCTTCCATCACGATGCCCTGCGCCTCGTTCAGGACGATGTCGCCGCCCTGATAGTTCATGACGATGCGCGGGTTCACGTTGGTGCCGGACAGGTCCGGCGTGGTGTCCATGTGCGCGATGAAGGCCACGGAAATGCCGCCGCCGTCCGGCAGATTGGACGGGATGGACGCGTATACCACACAGGCCTTGGGGTCCACGTACACGTCGGACGCGCCGATCTCGTTTAATTCCTTTTCCAGTTCGTAGGCCAGGTCAAACTGCTTCTCGGTGGTGGGGAAGTGGTCCACGCCCGCCTGGGACTGGGTATCGATCTTCACGTATTTGATGAACCGGTCACGGATCTCCTCATACAGCTTCGTCATGGCTTAACCCTCCTTCTTTTCCGCGTAGATCTGCAGCATCCGCACGATGATGTCCACGGTCTTGGCCATGGCCTGTACGGAGGCGCACTCAAAGCGGCTGTGGCCGTTCTCGTAGCCCGCCGTGATGTTGGGGCAGGGCAGGCCGCGCCCGGAGATCTGGGAACCGTCCGTGCCGCCGCGCAGGGCCGCGCACTCCGGCTCCACGCCGTTTTCCGTGATGGCCTGCACCAGGTAGTCGATCATGAACGGGACCTTGTCCACGGCCTTCTTCATGCTCCAGTAGCTGTTGGTATAGTGCAGCTCGATGCGCTCTTCGCCGTACTTTTCACGCAGGCCCTCCACGCACTTTTCCATGTAGCGCTTGCGCTCGGCAAAACGCTCCTCATCGTGGTCGCGGATCAGGGTCTTGACCATGCAGTAATCGGCCGTGCCCTTCATATAGTAGGGGTGGAAATAGCCCTCGCGGCCCTCGGTATACTGGGCGCGGTCCAGAGCCGGCAGCATGTCGCAGTACTCGCCGGCGATCTCCACGGCGTTGATCATCACGCCCTTGGCGGAGCCGGGATGCACGTTGCGGCCGTGGATCTCGATCACGGATTCCGTCGCGTTGAAGGTCTCATAATTGTAGCCGCCCAGGCCGCGGCCGTCGATGGTATAGGCCACCTCCGCGCCAAAGCGGGCAAAATCCAGGTCGCGCGCGCCGCCGGCCACCTCTTCGTCGGGGGTGAAGGCCAGCTGCACCGGGCCGTGCTGGATCTCCGGATGATGCAGCAGATAGTCCGCCACGGTCATCTCGATCGCACAGGCGGACTTATCGTCCGCGCCCAGAAGCGTGGTGCCGTCGGAGAAGATCATGTCGTCACCGATATAACGCGCCATGCGCGGAAACTCCTCCGCGTGCAGCACGATGTTCTGTTCCTTGTTCAGGACCACGTCCCCGCCCTGATAGTTCTCCAGCAGCCAGGGCTTTACGTTGGTGCCGGTCACGTCCGGGGTGGTGTCCAGATGCGACACGAAACCGACGGACATCCCGCCGCCGTCCGGCAGGGTGGACGGCACCGTGCCGTATACCACGCAGTGCTCCTCGTCAAACCATACGTTGGAAACGCCGATGCGCTCCATCTCCTGCGCCAGCTCCCGTCCCATGTCGCGCTGCTTTGCAGTGCTGGGGGAATAAGAAAAGCCATGCGCCGACTGCGAGTCGATGCGCGCGTAGCGCATCAGCCTCTCCGCTACTTTTCCATTGGTGTCAAACATGTTTCCCTCCAAATATACTTGTGATGGGTCGGCCCCGGTCTTCCGGTCGATCCGCCCTGCAACAAAACAGGGGCCCGGGCGAAAGCCCAAGCCCCTGCCTTCCGGCACTTATTATACTCGCATTGTTTCGGTTAAACCAGTCTTTTCTTGTCTGGAAGCTGCGCCGTACGGCGTGTGCCCCGCCTTAATCGGGCAGCTTGCAGAACGCGACGCCCAGGCAGTCCGGGCCCACGTGCGCGCCGATGATGGGGTTGACCTCGTTGGTCCAGAGCGGCTCGATGCCCAGCTCCGTGCGCAGCGTCTGTGCAAACTCCTCCGCTTCCGCAGGGTTGACGGTGTGCAGCACCACCACCAGTTCGCGGTCCAGGTTCATCTCTTTCAGCCGCTTGACGATGTTCGCCTTGGCGGTCTGCTTGCCGCGGCACTTCTCGTACGGGGCGATGAGTCCCTTGTCCATGTACAGGATGGGCTTGATGCGCAGCAGCGTACCCACCGCGCCGCTCACCACGTTCAGGCGGCCGCCGCGCACCAGGTACTTGAGGTCGTTTACCATGAACAGCAGGTTGCAGTCCTTCTTCTTCTCTTCCACGACCTTGACCACGTCTTCAAAGACGCAGCCCTTCTTTTTCATCTCCTGGGCCACGTACACCAGCAGGCCGGCAGGCGTCGTCTCCAGATAGCTGTCCACCACATGGATCCTCGCTTCCGGATAATCTTCCAGGAGTTCCCTGGACTCCATCAAAACGGTATTGTAGCTGCCGCTGCACTCGGAAGAGGCCATGATCGCGATGATATCCAGGCCCTTCTGCAGCTGTTCTTCCATCATGCGGCGCACCGTCTCGGGGTTGCAGCCCATGGAATAGGCGCGCTCACCGTTACGGAGACGGTCAAAATAGACGTTGATGTCCAGCTCCTTCTCCTCTCCGTAGATGATGCCGTCATTAAAATGGTAGTACTGCGGAAAGATCGGGATATTTTCGGCCTTCACATATTCCGGCGCGGGATCCGTATTCACATCTGCCATTATGATATAATCTCTCATCGGTCTTCCTTTCCTTGTGGTTGGGAATTTGGGGGCAGGCTTCACCGCAGACAGCGGTCCTGTCCGGGGTCAGTATACCACACCTTTTACGATTAGAAAATATCTATAATAAAAATATAAAAATTTTAAAAACTTCCGTCAGACCTCTTCCAGCGCGGTGCTCTCCACAAAGCGCTCCTTGATGCCCTTCATCTTCGCCATGTGCGGCTGCGTCAGATGGATCTGCTGTTTTTCCCTGGACTCCCAGCGCTCCACCAGAAGCACCTTGTTCTCGTCCTGCGCGTCCAGGTAGTAATCGTACTTTAAGCAGCCGTCCTCGGCGTTCACCGCCGCGTGGATGCCCTCGGAAAACAGGGTGCGCACAAACTCCGCCCGCAGGCCGGGCTTTGCCGTGTAGGTCACAAATAACGTCAGCATGATGTTCCTCCTTTTTATTCGGCCCGCTCCTCAGGCCGCTCCTGTCCGGCCAGCTCCAGAAACGCCTTTAAGGCGTTGGTCATGTAGCGGCCGTGCTTCCAGTAAAACCAGATGTTGCGGTGCCCTTCTTTTCCGGGCAGCTTATAGTATACCGCGTTTTCGTGCGAGGGCATACGGGAGATCAGCGTATCGCTCACAAAGGACGCGCCCAGGCCCGCGCAGGTGATGTTGTAGGCCGTCATCTGCTGGTCCACCTCAAACAGCACCTTGGGCCTGATCTTGGCCTTGCTTAAGATGCGGTCCGCGCGCTGGCGGGTGTCGTTCTCCGGCTTCTGCATCAAAAACGGCTCGTCCGCAAAGACCTTTAACGGCACGGCCGGGACCGCGTCGTCCAGATAGCTCTCGTCGCGGATGGTCTCCACGTCCAGGCGGAAGGCCCCCAGCCCGTCGTTTACGGCAAAGTGCTTGGGCACCGCCAGCAGCAGGTGCTCCGCCTTGTACAGCGCGGCGTCGAACTCCTTTCGGTCCAGCTGCTTGTTCTCTATCAGCACGTCTATCTTTCCGCTGTGCAGCATCTGCATCAGCGCGGTCACGTTCTCCTCCACCAGGCCGATCTCCACCAGCGGATACCGGGCGGAATAGTCGCGGATCATCTCCGCCAGCACCCAGGAGAGGAACATGTTGCTGCCGCCGAAGGTCAGCTTGCCGGTGTTTAAGCCCGCCCAGTCCGTCAAAAAGGCGCGGAACTCGCGCTCCTGCTCCATGATCTTTTCCACCGCCGCGATGTAGCGCTCCCCGCACTCCGTGAGCCGCACCGGTTTTACGTTGCGGTCGAACAGCGGATAGCCGATCTTTTCCTCTATGCGCTTGACGCTCGCGGACAGCGACGGCTGCGAGATGTACAGTCTGGCCGCCGCCCTGGAAAAACTGCCCTCCTCATAGACCGCGTAGACATACTCCATTCCCTGGAACATGGTCCGTCCT
>CACZPX010000246.1 GCA_902783095.1 uncultured Lachnospiraceae bacterium | reverse complement strand
CGGAAACGTAAGCCCGCAAAGCGCCGGCACCGGTTCGGTCACGGTGTGGCCGAGCGCCGCGGCAAGCGCAAAACCGCTCCCGTCGGAACCGGTCTTCGCAGCCGTGAGCCCGCCGCAGGCAAGGATCACACAGTCAAAGGGATATTCCTGTTCGGCCGTCACGACCGTAAAACCGGAGGCTTTCGGCAAAATATTTGCGGCCTTCTGCTCCGTTACGATACGCACGCCGCGCTGTACGGCCGCCTGATGCAGAACGGCCGTCAGGGCCGCCGCCTCTTCGCTGCGCGGATAGACGTAGCCGTTTCGCAGCCGCGGCAGGATGCCGAGCGTCAGAAACAGCGAAAGGGCGTCGTACTGGTCAAAACAAGACAGCGCCTTTTCCACAAAGGCACTGTCTTTGCAATGGTAGCCCTTCGCCGAGACAGCCAGATTGGTGTAGTTTCCGCGGCCGTTGCCCGTGGCGGAAAGCTTCTTTCCCACGGTCTTGCCGCCCTCCAAGACCGTCACCTGCGCGCCGCAGTCCGCGGCTGCAACAGCGGCGATCAGTCCCGCGGCCCCGCCGCCGATGATCCCGATATGCCGCCTCATCCGTCAGCTCCTTAACAGATGCAGCTTCGCGGCAAGCGCCGAAAGCTTTCTGCCGCCGGGGAAGCGCGTCAGGTCTTCCGACGAGATCCCGCCTGTGAGCAGTACGGCGACCGCGAATACGGCAACGGCCACGATGATGGAGACGATCGCGGACAGCGTATTGCTGTGCGTGACCTTCTGCAGCAGCATGTTGACAAAGAACGTCACCACGCCCATCACAGCGGCTGCGGCCAGCGGCAGCAGGAAGGTCTTGATCCACTCCTGCTTATAGCCGATGACGGACCGCAGACTCAGGTAATTGAGCACGGATACGGAGATGGAAAACAGGATGTTGGCCAGCACCACCGCGATGATGCCAAGGTCAAAGACCCAGAGCATCAGCGAAAGCAGGCCCACGTGCAAAACTTCCGTGATCAGGGCGTTGCGCACCGGGATCCAGATCCGGCCGATGCCTTGCAATATGGCGTTTGTGATGGTCGACAGCGCGGTAAAGACCACCGCGGAGGACCCGATCAGCATCAGCTGGGAGGCAAGCGCCGTGTCCGCACGCCTGAACAGCATGGAGAGGATCGGGGACGCCAGCACCGCCAGTCCTACGGTGGCCGGGATGGCAATGACCATGTTAAAGCGCACGGCGGCAGCCATCTTGGTGCGGGCGTCCGCCAGCTGACCGTTTTCCACCGCCGCCGTAAGGGACGGAATGATGGACGAGCCGATGGCGGCCGCAATGGCGGTGGGCACGTGGATCAGCAGCTGGTACTGCCCCGTAAAGGAGCCCCAGATGGCCTCGTAGCCCTCGCCGTAATATTGCGCGTAGATCAGCTGCCCGATGATGGAGTTCAGCTGATAGATGGTGGTGGAAAGCAGGATCGGGACGATGGTGAGCACCAGGATCTTCAGCGCGTAGGGATAGGCGTAGACCCTGGTGGAGCGGTCCCGGTTGACCCGGCGCATCATGGTGGGCTTGTACAGCATAAAGATGACGATGCAGAAGACCAGCGCGGTCGCCGCGCCGGCTCCCGTGCCGATGGTCCCGCCGGCCGCGCCGTAGGCCGAGGCGTTGACGCCGTCCAGCTCCTGCGCCACGTCCAGCGCAAGGCCGCGCTTGAACAGGAACCAGGCCGCCAGAATGCTCACGGCGGCGTTTACGATCTGCTCAAAGATCTGCGACAGCGCCGTGGGGATCATGGTGCCGTGTCCCTGGAAATAGCCGCGCATCACGCCCAAAAAGGCCATGATAAAGATGGTAGGCGCCAGGGTGCGCAGCGCAAAGGCAGCACGCGGCATCTCCAAAAGGCCCACCAGAAACTCCGCGCCGAACCAGGTAAAGGCCGCCATGATGCCGCCGGAGACCAGCGCAAACAGGCAGGCGCCCAAAAAGATCACGCGGCTGTTGCGGTAGCGCTTTCTGGCCAGCTCTTTGGCGATCAGCCTGGAGACCGCGGTGGGCAGGCTGTAGCTGGAGATCAGAAGCAGGATATCATATACGCTGAAGGCGGTACCGTAGACGCCCATGCCCTCGTTGCCGATGATGTTGGTGAGCGGGATGCGGTAGATCAGGCCGATGATGCGCACCAGGATCCCGGCGGCCGCCAGGACGGAGCCCTGTACCAGAAAGTTTTTCTTTCCCTTGTCTGCCATATGCCTCCGTTACTCGACGGTGATCTCTCCTGTCATCTTGGGCAGGACGATGCAGTACCAGGTCTTGCCCGGGTTCAGCTTCAGCTCGTTGCCGTCCTGATCGTACAGGAAGGTGTTGTCCCAGTAGGAATCCTTGCGCCAGGTGATGTCGATCGCCTTGCCGTTGGTGATGTACACGCCGTTCGAGGTCCCTTCCGTCCAGATGTTCTTGGTGTTCTTGTCCCACTCCAGGTTGTAGCCGCAGTACTGAACGATGATGTTCTTGACCGCGACCTGCTCGTCGTTGTCCTGATCGACGTGCTTTCTGCCGCGCTCATAGCGGTAGTAGAGGCCGTCCTCTTCGTTGTATTCGAACCAGGGGTGGTTCTGCGTGTAGCCGATGGTGACCTTCGTGGCGTCCTTGCCGTTTTCCAGAAGGACCGGTGCGTCTTCTTTCGCGAACTTCCACTTATAGGTAAAGTCGTCCTTGACGGTACGGCGGAAGCCCAGCTGTTCGATCCGCTTGTCGGTCTTGGCGGGATTGGTGAAATCGTTATGGCCGTTGCGGTGATCGCTGCCCTTGTAGATGGCGGGCCAGCCGGAGTTTTCGATGCCCTCCAGGTCGTCGCAGCGCGGGTCGTTTAAGTATTCCAGGGCCAGATCGCTGTGCCCGTTATGGAAAAAGATGCCGTCAAATTCATAGACGATGCCGGGATGATAGCGGCGCGCCGAACGCAGCGGGCCGATCCGCTCCACTTCGCCCCAGTCCTGGAAGATGGCCGTCAGGCGCACTTCGTTGGCTTCGATGGGGACCTCGTAGACCACTTCCGCCTGCGCGACGCCGTTCTGCGGCATGGCAAGCTTTTCGTTGTCGATCTGGAAGGCGACCGGTCTTCTGGTGCCGATCTCGATGGGAACGATCTCGCCGGTCAGATAACTGCGCATCATGCCCTCGGGCAGGATCTCCGGCTCCTCGGTGGTCTCTTCGGGGACCTCCGGAACGGTCACGACGGGGATGGTTGGCGTCTCTTTCTCCGTGGTGGCCGCCGTGGGCTCTTCCGTGCTCGTCTGCGGTGCTGCGGTCGTCTCCGCGGCCGCCTGTGTCGTCTCTTCTTCCTTGCTGCAGCCTGCAAAACAGGTGACAAACAGGGAGAATGCCAGTAACAGGATCAGACTCTTTTTCATAGTTGCCTCCGTTTATCTGTGGATGCCAAGGGCATCCAGGATCTTTCGCTGCTCCTCTTCCATTTTAAGCCGGTCGGCCTCTTCGATATGGTCATACCCAAAGAGGTGCAGCATGCTGTGCGCGATCAGGAAAGCCAGTTCACGCTCCGTACTGTGGCCGTATTCCGCCGCCTGCGCCAGGACCTTCTGCACCGACAGCGCGATGTCGCCCACGATGAGTTCGCCGGTGTCCGGATCGAAATCCAGACCGGGATCCTCTTCGATCTCGGAAAAGTCCGCGGGAGCCGGCAAATAGAGCGCCGGGAACGACAGCACGTCCGTAGAGGAATCGATGCCGCGGAACTCGTGGTTCAGCGCGTAGATCGCCTCGTCGTCGGACAGCAGAACGTTTACGCAGACCTCCCAGGGGCAGTTCTCCAGTTCCGCCGTCTTGGCAACCACGCGGTTGATGATCTCCTCATAGGGGAGGTCCAGTTTCTGTTCGGCTTCGTAGTCGATGATCACCGTCATTTTTTCAGCACCTTCACGCCGTGCATACGGTCGTGCTCCTGTCTTCTCTCTTTTTTGTACTGCTCGCGCTTCTCAAACTTTTCGTAGGCCTCCACGATCTTCTGGACCAGCGGATGACGCACCACGTCCTTGTTGGTGAGCCGGATGATGGCGATGTCCTCTATGCCGTCCAGCACCTTTAAGGCCACGTCCAGACCGGAGACGGTCCCTTCCGGCAGGTCCTTCTGCGTGATGTCGCCGGTCACGATCACCTTGGAGCCGAAGCCGATGCGCGTCAAGAACATCTTCATCTGGGCCGGCGTGGTGTTCTGTGCCTCGTCCAGAATGATGTAGGCGTTGTCCAGCGTGCGGCCGCGCATGTAGGCGAGCGGCGCCACCTCTATAGCGCCCTTTTCGTACTGGTGCAGATAGTTCTCGGCGCCCATGATCTGGTAGAGCGCGTCATACAGCGGGCGCAGATAGGGGTCGATCTTGCTCTGCAGGTCGCCCGGCAGAAAGCCCAGCTTT
>CACZPX010000245.1 GCA_902783095.1 uncultured Lachnospiraceae bacterium | reverse complement strand
GCGCTGTTCGCCCAGCGCGCCTTCGTCGTCGATGCCGGGCGTGTCGATGATCACCACCGGCCCCAGCGGCAGGATCTCCATGCTCTTCGTGACCGGGTCCGTGGTGGTACCCTTGGTATCGGAAACGATGGACAGCTGCTGCCCCGTCACCGCGTTCACCAGACTGGATTTGCCCACGTTACGGCGGCCGAAAAAGCCGATGTGGATGCGCTCGCTGCTTGGAATATCCTGTAAACTCATGCTGTTCTCCTTGCTGCCGGGCGGGCTCTGACGTCCTCCGTTCCCGGCTTCTGTTTGGGGCCCGCGGCACGATCCGCCGCAGCCCTACCAGGTCACTCTACTATAGTTCTTCCCGCTTGTCCAGCGCAGGCGGGCGGCCTGATTGGGGGTGTTGGCTGCGAGACCGGTTTTGGCTGCAGGCCATGTGCGTGAAAACTTGCGCGGTTGGGGTCGCTATTTCGTCCTTTGGTGCTATAATGACAAAGACGGCGCAGCCCGCCGTCCGAAAGGACTGTATCATGAAAAACCTCGGATATTACAACGGCCGGTACGGCCTTCTGGAAGAGATGATGATCCCGTTTGACGACCGCGTCTGCTTTTTCGGCGACGGCGTCTACGACGCGGGTCCCTGCCGCAATTACCATATCTTTGCGCTGGAAGAGCACATCGACCGCTTTTTCAACAGCGCCGCGGCGCTGGACATCGTCATTCCCAAGACCAAAGCGGAACTGGCGGACCTGCTGAACGAACTGGTGCGCAAAGTGGACACCGGCGACCTGTTCGTCTATTTTCAGGTGACGCGCGGCACCGCGATCCGCGACCACACCTATGAGACGACCCCGGGCAACCTGTGGGTGATGTTAAAGCCCGCCACGGTGGGCGACTGCAAAGAGCCCATCCGCCTGATCACCACGGAGGATACCCGCTTCTTCCACTGCAACGTCAAGACGCTGAACCTGATCCCGGCGGTGATGGCCTCGCAAAAAGCCAAGAACGCGGGCTGCCAGGAAGCCGTCTTTTACCGGCCGGGCGGCCGCGTCACGGAGTGCGCGCACAGCAACGTGTCCATCTTAAAGGACGGGGTGCTGCGCACCGCCCCGCTGGACAACCTGATCCTGCCGGGCATCGCCCGGGCGCACCTGTTAAAGGCGGCACGGGCCTGCGGTATCCCGGTCTCCGAAGAGCCTTTCTTCCTGCCCGACCTCTTTGACGCGGACGAGATCATCGTCTCGAGTTCCAGCAAACTCTGCCTGCATGCCTGCGCGCTGGACGGAAAACCCGTCGGCGGCAAAGACCCGGAGCGCCTGGAACAGCTGCGCAGCACGGTCATGGACGAATTCTATACCGCAACAGAATGAGGACGCGGGGACGGTCCTTTCTGTCCTCAGGGCACGCGGGGACGGTTCTCCGTGTTCATTTTTCCTGAACCTCAAGAACCGTCCCCGTGATTCACAAAACAGGACAGCTACCCGGCTGTCCTGTTTTTTTTCCGAAGCCGAAGCCCCGGCCTATTCTTCTTTTTCCAGCGCGTCGGCCAGCTGCTCGATCCGCGCAAAGCGGTGATACGTGCCGCTCTTGCCGATCGGTTCCTTCAGCATGGCCCCCAGGTCCTTTAACGGCACGTCCACGTTGTCCCGCCGCAGCATCGCAAGCTCGTAAAGCTCCGGCGGCAGCGTTTTCAGCGCGCCATGCGCCTCCAGGATCTCGATCTTTTTCAACTGCGCCAGCGAAGCGCGGATAGTCTTGTTCTGGTTGGCCGTCTCGCAGTTGACCTGGCGGTTTACCGTCCCGCTGATGTCGTGCAGGATGCGGGCGTTCTCCAGTTCCATCAGCGCGCGGGACGCCCCCATGAGCCCCAGCAGCCTGGCGATGTCGTCGGCGTCTTTGATATAGACGCACCAATCCGCCCTGCGGCGGTGGATCCTGCCGGGGACCTGCAGCCGTTCCAGCTGCGCGCGGCAGTCCTCCGCGGCCTCCCGCTCCCCGCATTTGAATTCCAGATGATAGGACCGCTGGGGATCGCTCACCGTTCCGCCGGCCAGAAACAGGCTGCGCAGCGCGTCGCGGTCCGCGAGCTCCTGCGCCCGGCGGCTGTCCGGCCTGCCCTTTTTGGCGGGTCTGCGCTTAAGTCCCTCCTCCACGGCGGCCAGCTCTTCTTTTACCTGTGCGGAAAACGTCATGCAAACTCGCCCAGCTTTCTCACTTCCGGCTCCAGCGTCACGCCAAAACGGTCCTGCACGCGGCGGATCACTTCACGCTCCAGCGTCAGGACGTCGGCCGCCGTCGCGCCGCCTGCGTTGATCACAAAGCCTGCATGCTTTTCGGAGACCTGCGCGCCCCCCACGCGAAAGCCCTTTAAGCCGGCCTGCTCGATGAGCGCTCCGGCAAAATGCCCCGCGGGCCGTTTAAAATAGCTGCCGGCACTCGGGTATTCCAGCGGCTGCTTGTCTCGCCGTCTGGCCGCAAGGTCCTGCATCTTTGCCAGGATCTCCGCAGGATCGCCCGGCGTAAGCCGCAGCGTACCGCCCAGAATGATGCAGTCCTCCTCCATGGCGCGGCTGTGGCGATAGGAAAAGTCCATCCAGGCGGCCTCCGCCTGCCGCACGGTCCCGTCGGGCATCAGCAGGCGCACGTCCGTCGTCACGTCCTTCATCTCCCCGCCGTAGGCGCCGGCGTCCATCAGCAGCGCGCCGCCAAAGGATCCGGGGATCCCGGCCGCAAACTCCAGCCCGGTCAGGCCCTGCCGCAGGGCCAGCCCCGCCAGCGCCGCCAGCGTGGCGCCCGCCTGTGCGCGGATCATCTCCCCGTCCGCCTGCATATCGGCAAAGGCGTCTCCCAGCCAGATCACGGCGCCGTCAAAGCCCCGGTCGGCTGCCAGCACGTTGCTGCCGCGGCCGATCACGGTATACGGCAGACCGCGGTCCAGACTGCACCGCACCGCCGTGGCGACCTCTTCCTCCGTTTCGGGGATCAGAAAGAGCCGGGCGGGCCCGCCCACGCGGAACGTGGTGTGCAGGCAAAGCGGTTCATTTTCCTTTATGATCATCGTCTTTTCTCCTGTGGGTCTGAAGCGCTGTTCCGGGGGCTGCCCCGGCTGATTTTGAGGACAGGAAGGACCGTCCCCGCGTCCTCACGCGGCTTCAGTTGGTGTTCTTCATCAGGTTTTCCTGTACGCGCTTGTACAGCAGGTCCACGGCCTGATAGCCCATGGTCCGCTGGCGGTAGTTCACCGCGATCGCCTCGATGATCACGGCAAGGTTGCGGCCGGGGCGGATGGGCAGCACGTACCGCAGGACCCGGTTGCCCAGATACTCAGAATACTCGTCCTTGTTGCCCAGGCGGTCGTAGGTCCGCTCGCGGTTCCACTCCTCCAGGTGGATCTCCATGTCCACCTTCTGTTCGTTTTTGACGCTCTGCACGCCGAACAGGGTCTTCACGTCGATGATGCCCACGCCGCGCAGCTCCACAAAGTCCTTGGTGATCTCCGGCGCGCAGCCGATCAGCGTCTCCTCGTCCACCTTGCGCAGCTCCACCGCGTCGTCGGCCACCAGCCGGTGTCCGCGCTTGATCAGTTCCAGGGCGGCCTCGCTCTTGCCGATGCCGCTCTCGCCCGTCAGCAGCACGCCCTCGCCCAGCACGTCGATCAGCTCGCCGTGGATGGTGATCGTGGGGGACAGCCACTTCTGCAGGTAGTGATTCAGGCGGTTCTCCGTCTCCGTGGTGGCCATCTGCGTGCCCAGCACCGGCGTCTCATGCCGTCTGGCTAACGACAGCGTCACCTCGTCCGGCTGCATGCCCCTGCAGAAGATCAGGCAGGGGATGCCCATCTCAAACAGCTGGTGCAGCGCGTTCTCGCGCACCTGGGGCTGCAGCGTGGCCAGATAGGCCGTCTCCACCCTTCCCAGGATCTGCACCCGCTCGTGATCAAAATATTCAAAGAAACCGGTCAGTGCCAGTGCCGGCCGGTTGATGTCCGCCTTGATGATCTTTCTTTCTTCCGCGTCGATGTCCGGCGTCAGGTTCCGAAGCCCCATCTCCGCCGCCATCTTCGCCACTGTGATCATTGCCATAGTCGCCCCCGTTCGCGCTTTTCTGATGATATCAGGTCTATTATAAAAGGCTTTTATTCTTTGGGCAATCCGCGATTCTGCGGATTTTCCGTCCCTTCCCCCGCTGCCGCCGTCTCAAACGGCGGAATGAAGGACTCCTTTGCCACGTCTCCCTCCTGCAGGAACACGTTCCGCAGATCCAGGCGCAGCGCCTCGTCCACCACCCGCGCATACTCCCGTTTTGTGAGCTTTCGCGAGAGGTCCCTGTGATCCCGCACCGCGGGCATCGGCGTATACTGGCTCATCAGGCTGATGATGATGCTGTCCCCATAGGTCTCCGCCAGGTACCGCAGGATCTCCACGGCCTCCTTCGTGTGGCCCGGCAGCACCAGGATCCGCGCCAGCACGCCCTTTTTGAGCAGGCCGTCCGGTCCGAACACGGGCGCCGGCCGCTGCCGCATCATCTCGGCAAAGGCGCTCCGGGCCGCCTCCGGATAGTCCGGCGCCGCGGAAAAGGCCCGCGCCGTATCATTCTTCCAGTATTTGAAGTCCGGCATATACACGTCCACCGTGTCCGAAAGCGCCGCCAGCACCTCCGGCCGTTCGTAGCCGCCCGTATTGTACACCACGGGGACCGCAAGCCCCCCGGCGCGCGCCAGGCGCACGGCCTGGGTGATGTGCGGGGAAAACTGCGTGGGCGTGACCAGGTTGACGTTGTGCGCTCCCTGCGCCTGCAGGTTTAAAAAGACGTCCGCCAGTTCCGGCACCGTCACCGCCCGGCCCACCGCCCCGCGCGAGATCTGCGCGTTCTGGCAGTAGACGCAGCGCAGCACACAGCCGGTAAAAAACACCGTTCCGGAACCGTTCGCGCCGGAGATGCACGGTTCCTCATAAAAATGCAGGGCCGCCCTTGCGATCCGCACGGTGTCCGTGCAGCCGCAGAATCCCGTCTGTCCCGCCGTGCGGTCCGCGCCGCAGTTTCTGGGGCAGAGCCCGCAGGCCTGCAGGGCCTGCCGCTCAATCATCCGGGTCCTCCGGGATCTCTCCGTCGTGGAAAAAGGCGTAGACCGTGCGCGCCGCCGGCCTGTTCATCTCCGGAATGGCCAGAAGCTGCGCATAGGTGGCCGCGCGCATGTCGTCGATATTGCCGAAGGTGCGCATCAGCGCGCGCCGTCTGGACGGCCCGATGCCCTCTATATCGTCCAGTACGGAGTGTACCTGCCCCTTGCTGCGCAGAGAGCGGTGATACTCGATCGCAAAGCGGTGCGCCTCGTCCTGCACCCGCGTGATCAGATGGAACATCTCCGAATGGGTGTCGATCGGCAGCTCCACGCCGTTCCGGTACAGGCCGCGCGTGCGGTGCCGGTCGTCCTTTACCATGCCGCAGACGGGGATGTCAAGGCCCAGCTCGTCCAGCACCTCTTCCGCCACGTTCACCTGGCCCTTGCCGCCGTCCATCAGGATCAGGTCCGGAAAGGCCGTAAACTTGCCGTATTTCTCGTCCAGGCTGTTCTCCCGCATCATCTTCTGCTCCTCCAGCCCGTGGGAAAACCGCCTGGTGAGCACCTCCGCCAGGGACGCGTAGTCGTTGGGGCCCTCCACGCTCTGGATGCGGAACTTACGGTAGTCGTTGGGCTTGGGCTTGCCGTTTTCAAAGACGACCATGGACCCAACGGACATAAAACCGCTGATGTTGGAGATATCGTAGGCCTCTATGCGCGTCACCACCGGCAGCCCCAGCGTGTCCGCCAGTTCCTTCTGCGCGCCTACGGTGCGCGCCTCCTGGCGCTTCACCTTTTCCTTGTTCTGGGACAGCAGCAGCCTGGCGTTCTCCTCCGCCAGTTCCAGCAGTTTGTGCTTTTTGCCGCGTTTTGCGGACACCAGGCTCACCTTGTGCCCGGTCTTTACGCGCAGCCACTGCTCAATGCTCTCCGCCTCCGCGGGCATCTCCTGCAGCAGGATCTCCCCGGGGATAAAGGGCGTGCCGCTGTAAAACTGTTTCAGCAGGTCGGACAGGATCTGCGGCATATCGTCGCCCTCCGCCGCCTTCACGCGGAAGTGGTCGCGGCCGATCAGTTTGCCGCCGCGCACAAAGAACACCTGCGCCAGCACCTCGCGTTCGTCCTGCGCCAGCGCGATGATGTCGCGGTCCGCCTCGCCGGTCTCGGTGATCTTCTGGCTCTCCCGCAGCTTGCGTACGCCAAACAGCAGCTCGCGGTAGCCCGCCGCCGCCTCAAAATCCAGTTCCTCCGACGCGGCGAGCATCTTCTGCTCCACCACGTCCTCCACCTCCTGGTAGTTGCCGTCCAGAAAGCGCAGGGCGGCCGCCAGCTGCTGCGCGTAGGCCTCCTCCGAAACGGCACCCGCGCAGGGTGCGTCGCACAGCCCGATGTGCCGGTCCAGGCAGGGCCGCTCCCGCCCGATCTCCTCCGGCAGCTTCCGGCCGCAGGTGCGGATCTTATACAGCTTCTGGATCAGGCGGATGGCCTCGCGCACCGCGCCCGCGTTAACGAAAGGCCCGTAGTAACGGGCCTTGTCGTGCTTTAATCTTCTGGCAAACATGATCCTCGGGAAGGCCTCGTCCACCGTCACCCGGACGAACGGATAGGTCTTGTCATCCATCAGCATCGTATTGTACTTCGGATGATACTCCTTGATCAGGTTGCACTCCAGCACCAGCGCTTCCGTCTCCGAATCGGTCACGATGTACTCGAACCAGGCGATCTGCGCGATCATGCGCTCGATCTTGGGCGTGCGGTCGTCCCGTTTCTGGAAGTACTGGCGCACCCGGTTCTTTAAGACCACGGCCTTGCCCACGTAGATGATGTGGTCCTCCGCGTCGTGCATCAGGTAGACGCCAGGCTTGTCCGGAAGCTTTTTCAGTTCTTCTTTGAGGTCAAAATTTTCCATATATTCCGGTCCTGCCGGGATCCTTCGACTTCGTTCGCTCCGCTCTCTCCGCTCAGGATGACAGGTTCTTATCCTCTCCGGGGATCTCGTCTTCGGCGGGACGAACCACGTGCAGCGCCTCTGCCTTCGCGTCCTCTTCCGCACGCTGTGCGGCCTCCTGCGCCGCCCGGGCGGCCTCTTCGGCCTCTTTTTCCGCGGCCAGCCTGGCAGCTTCCGCCTCTTCCGCCTTCATCCGTTCCTCATCCTGCACCAGCTGCAGAATGCTCATAAACTCCTTGCCGGTGATGGTCTCCTTCTCAAACAGGTAG
>CACZPX010000244.1 GCA_902783095.1 uncultured Lachnospiraceae bacterium | reverse complement strand
CCGCCAGATCTACCTGTTCGTGGTCTCCCGCTTTATCAGCTACACGGAACTGCCCATCGGCTTTTCCTACCCGGCCGGCTGGATCGTATGCTGCATCGTGATCCTCATCTATTATCACTTCCACCCGCTCTCTAAGGCTAAGCGCGTAGTGGATTAGTCGCTGTCCGGGCGGAACGGTATATTCCGTATTCGCATAAATACATGGTGCGGCAGCTTTCCGAAGAGGGCTACGCCCTGATCATGACCACGCACAACCCGGATCACGCCATCATGCTGGGCGGCAAGGTGGCCATTCTGGACCGGAACGGCGTGCTGGGCGTTGGACGCGCCGACGAGATGCTGCGCGCCGACACCCTCTCCAACCTGTACGGCCTGCCCATCAAGACCGTGTACGACGAAGACGCGGGCAGAAACGTCTGCGTGGTGCTCACCTGAACGCAGACCGGCCATGCCGCCGGTCACAACGCAAGCCTGTAACCCACTATCAAAAGGAGGAAATTATGAGCAAATACACCGAGTATTTACCGGAACTGAGAACGTCCACCCTCTTCCAGCATATGACCGACGAACAGATCGTCACGCTGCTGGACGCCATGCAGCCGGAGATCGTGATGCGCAAGGCCGGCGATCCCATGCCGCCGTTAGAGAACGGCATGTATTTTATGGTGCTGCGCTCCACGCCGGCAAAGCCGCTGGTCCCGCGCCAGTTCCCGTTTGACATGCCCCGCTTTGGCGAATGCGGCATGCTGATGGGCGAGATCCCCACCATGTCCCGCATGTACGAGGGTCTGACCGACAAGACGCGTCACCAGCACCCCGGCTTAAAGCGCAGTCTGGACTTTGATCTGGAGATGCTGAAATTCACCGAAGACATGGTGACCAAGCCCTACGGCGACGCCGTGGCCGAGGCCCAGGGCATCATGCTGCGCAACTACCTGGGCATCCTGGCCCAGAAGGTCTGCGACATCCGCCACGAGCTGTTCCTCATCAAGGACGGCCGCGACATGTTCCAGCGCAAGCACGAGACCCTGCAGGTCTTCACCGCCGGCGTGACCATGGGCGTGGCCAAGAAGGCCGTACAGCGCTGGAATCTGGATCATCCGGAGCGCATGGCCGAGCTTGTCCCCGGCCATTCCGTGGACCTGCTGCGCCGCATCATCGCCGGTGAACGCTGCGACGTGCTGATCAGCGCGGACGACGCGATCATCGGCTCCATGCTGATGCCGCAGTACGCGAAGGGCTACCGCGTGTTCGCAGGCAACCGCATGGTCGTGGCCGGCCAAGGCATCAACAGCGAAAACTGGATCGAAAAGCTCACCGATCCCGCCGCCACCTTTATCCACAACAACCCCTACGGCGATCCCGGCGGATACCGCGCCGTGATGGCGATCCTGCTGGCCGACAAGGTACAGCCCGGCCTTACCGCCAAACTGATGGACCACCCCGGCCACAAGGGCATGGATCCCAGGGACGAGGGCCGTCCCGGCGAGCGCCCCGCGGCCGACTACACCTTCACCTACGGGTCCGGCGCCGCCTCCCGCGGCATGGATTACGCGGTGCTGCCGGCGGTGATGGATCTCTCCGACGACGCGCTGGCCGCGGACTACGCCAAGGTCACCTTTGCCGTGGACGAGCAGAACACCGTATGCGGCACCCCCATCGCCCATGCGCTGACCATCCCCACCGGCGCCCTGTATCCGGAGGAGGCCAAGGCCTTCTGCAAACTGTTCTTAAAGACGGACTTTGCGGAGGCGCACTTCCTGCCCAAGGACGGCGTGGTGGGCGAGGATCCGCTGGCGTAAGCGGTCTGCCTGCAACACTCCCAAATATGACACAGGCCGGTGCGGTCATCCGCCCGGCCTGTTTTTATTCCTCCCGCCCGCCGCAGCCGAGCCACGGGGACGGTTCTTAAGTGTCATCATTTTGAACCTCGGGGACGGTTCTTGTGTCATCATTTCGATATGACGCGCAGTCCCCTCCTGGCCAGGAACGACAGCAGCCTGCCCGTCCTTTTCCAGCCCACGGACAGGACCATATGCCGCGCCGGATCGGTCAGGCACACGCCCTCTCCGTCCTTCAGCATGTTCAGCTTTGCGCGCTCCGCCTGGTCCATCTCCCGGAATCCCTCCGGGCAGGCCAGGTTCAGTTCCTCATTCAGCAGCCTCTTTATAAGACACCTCCAGCCGTTTATGTTTTTTGTGCCAGCCAAAATAATAGACCGCCATGCAGGCCGACGTGAGCGCCCAGGTGACGGGATACGCCGCCGCCACGGTGCGCACGGACGGCCATACCGGCACGATGATATAGAGCAGCACCGTCCGGATCAGGCAGATATTCACCAGGATGATGACCATGGGCGTGCGGGACTTGCCCACGCCGCGCATGCTCTCCCCTAAGATCTGCAGAACGGAATAGAGCCCGTAAAACGGGAACGTGACGCCGATGATCTGCCGCCCCAGCGCGATCACGCTTTCTTCCGGGTTAAAAAACCGGAAGAGCACGCCGCCCAGCGGGATGCACAGCAGCGCCGTCGCCTCCGCCAGCGCCATGGAGATGGCAAGTCCCCGCATGGTCCCGGCGCGCACGCGCGCGTAGTTGCCCGCGCCCTTGTTCTGCCCCGCAAAGGTCATCACGGCAGACCCCATGGCCAAAATCGGCGCGTAGATCAGCGATTCCACCTTAAAATAGGCGGTGAAGGCCGCGATCGCGTCCTCCCCGAAACCGTTGATATGGACCTGCACAAAGACGTTGGACAGCGTGATGACCATGGCCTGAATGCCGGCCGGCACCCCGATCGCGATCACCTGCTTCAGGATCTCCCGGTCAAAGGTGGTCTTTTTGGGCCGCAGGGCGTAGGCCGGATCCAGCCGTATCAGCTTCACCACGATCACCGCCGCGGCGGCCGTCTGGGAGATCAGCGTAGCCCAGGCCACGCCGCGCACACTGCCCTGCAGCACGGCGATGAACAGCCAGTCCATGACCACGTTCATCAGGCCGCCGGCCAGCTGCGCCTGCACCGGGCTTTTGGAGTTTCCCAGCGCCCGCAGGATCCCCGCGCCGAAGTTGTAGGTGACCACGGCCGGGAAGGACAGAAAGTAGATGCGCAGATAGGCCACGGCGTCCGGCTGCAGATGCGCCGGCGTGCGGATCAGCCGCAGATACACCGGCGCCAGAAGATACCCCAGCGCCATGAGCCCCAGGCCGCCCGCGATGCAGAGCGCCGCGGCGTTGTGCACGGCCCTGGAAAGCCGCGCCCTGTCCCCCGCGCCGAAGATCTGCGCAACGACCACGCCGGAGCCCACCGACATGCCGTTAAAAAACCCAATCAGGCAGCTGATCAGCAGGCTGCTCGCGCCGATCGCCGCGGACGCGGACTTGCCGTTTAAGTTGCCCACAAAGATCAGGTCTACGGTGTTGTAGAGCTGCTGGATCAGCGTGCCTACCAAAAGCGGCGCCGCAAACAGCAGCAGGCTCTTCCCGATGGGGCCCGTCGTCAGATTTTTCGTCTTTGCCGCCATTCCCGTCTTTCATCAGCAAAGCGCGGGAGCACTGCCGCCCCCGCGCCCGGCATAAACCTCCTCTCAGCAGATCCCGATCACTTCACCGATGTACAT